>JAKSDM010001259.1 GCA_022360135.1 Pseudanabaenales cyanobacterium
GCATTCTGCTTTGGTTGATTTATGGTACATCCATTCATGATGTACCCGTTATTTGCGCCAACATGGTCACCTTGGCGCTAGCATCGATTATCTTGATCCTCAAAATTAGATTTCGCTATCTGCGCGAACTGCTTAAGTAACGGGGGAAATCACCTCTACGGAGACTAAACTGTTAGGTGTTTAGTTTTCTACATTAAGCCTTGATATTTGGGTAGAGAGTAGGTAGTAGGCAGTAGACGGAGTAGGTATATTTCAGCCTACCAGTTCAGAGTCGCTTTCTGCTCCCCTGTCTACCGCCTATTGCCTACCCTCTCCTACCTCAAGTCGCTTCGCCCTCATCTCGATTGAGTTGGTTTTCAATTGATTCGATGGCTGCATTCACAGCGGCTAGGCGGGTTTCCAAAGAATCTTTGACCCACTTTAGGAAATCGAGCTGGCGTTTCCGATAGCTTTTACTAGAGGTTGAATCCGGACTACAAAATGGATTACCACCACACCAAGAGAAAAACATTGATTACCTCCGGTTTCTCTCGCCGTTTTCTTATACCTTTACCTTAAACTGAAGATCTCTGTATTGGGGCAAGATAGCGGTAACTTTATCGATTCCCAATGCATTGGCTGATGGCTTAAGGGCGTTTTCACGCCAGATCGATTTTCTCTCGATTCAAAAATGGATATTCAATGGATATTCAAACGTTGCAAGGACAACCTGTTAGCATTCTTGGGTTGGCGGGTCATCAGACGATGGAGCCAGATTGCGCGGCTATGGCGCATGCAGCGGGGATCAATTACTTCTTTTTCTACAATCTTTCATATGCCGCCCTGTTAGAGGGGTTAAAGCCAATCCTGGCGGGCTATCGGACCAATGTGGCGATAGCCACTGGCAGTCTAGACCGCGATCTCGGCAATTTGCGTCAGTACTTGGACCGGGTGCGCCGCCATCTCGATACCGACATCGTAGATGTATTCTTTGCCGAGTACGTTTCTCCAGCCGATGATTGGGAACAGATCTACGCCGTACTCGAAGAACTGCACAACTGGAAAATAAAGGGATGGATTCGCTATGTGGGAGCTACGGTCCACAGTCGTCCCCTGGCGTTAGAGCTGATTAAAGGAAAACAGTGTGAAGTGCTAATGCACCGCTACAATATGGCTCACCGCAGCGCTGAAGAAACCGTACTGCCTGCAGCTCTCAGGGCGGGGCTGCCGGTAATGGCGTTCACCTGCACCCGTTGGGGGGCATTACTGAAGGGCCATCCAGACTGGCCAGCGGGGGCGGCCCGTGCAACTGACTGCTATCGGTTTTGCCTGCAACATCCGGCCATTCGACTGGCCCTCACAGCGCCAGCAACGAAGGCGCAATTAGAGGAAAATCTAAGCGTTCTACAGGCTGCCCAACTCATGCCCAAGGAAGTAGCCGCCTGGCAAGCGTATGGAGACCTGATCTATGGCGCCGGACAAGACACGTTTGAAACCAAATGGCCCTAATATAAAAAGCGGTTAGACCGTTCGCTCCGAGAGCAGATAGCCGTCGCCGATTGGTAGGGGCGTTAGCGAGGCCATGCCCCTAAACGGATAGGGTATTATTCCAGACCTCTCAAACATCTTCTAAGGTAATAGGAGAAACACCCCAGGAGAAAACACCCTTGTCAGACGCCGTTCCTATCTTTCTCGTTGATGAAACTACACTTCAGAGTCAGCATTCTGCTAATGCATCTTGGCTAGCGGTATCCAGATTTAAAGCTAAAGCCGGAACCTACTGCTTAATCCCCGACAAAGAGGGGGAGGTAGAGAAAGTCCTGGTCGGCAAACCCGAACCGCTCGACACTTGGACATTGGGCAAGTTGCCTCAAAGCCTACCACCCTATCGCTATTATCTGGCTGACGCTCTGACCCATGAAGCGGCAACAAAACTCTGTCTGGGCTGGCAATTGGGCCAGTATCAATTCAGTACGTATAAGCAGAAGGAACAAAATCCCCTGGCGCAGTTGAGTTTTCCAGACAATGCCGATCGCAACTATGTGGACGCCGCGACGACAGCCACCTTCCTGGCGCGAGATTTAGTCAATACGCCCGCCAATGATATGGGGCCAATGCAACTGGAAGGGTGCGCCCGTAAACTGGCTGAAACCTATCAGGCGGAACTTCGGGTAATTTTGGGCAAAGACCTGGTAGCGCAGCAGTATCCGTTGATTTATACGGTGGGGAAAGCCAGTGAACAATCGCCTCGGTTATTGGATCTGCATTGGGGCGATGTGAAGGCTCCCAAAGTAACCCTGGTGGGTAAAGGGGTTTGCTTTGATTCAGGCGGTCTGGATGTGAAGTCGACCTCCGGCATGAAGCTAATGAAAAAGGACATGGCTGGGGCGGCGCAAGTCCTTGGCTTAGCCCAAATGATTATGCGGCTAAAATTGCCGATCCGGCTGCGGGTCTTAATTCCAGCCGTTGAAAATAGTATTGCGGGAGATGCAATGCGGCCGTTAGATGTGTTGGCCTCTCGCAAGGGGGTTTCAGTTGAAGTGGGCAACACCGATGCGGAAGGACGGCTAGTGCTGGCGGACGCGCTATGGGAAGCCTGTAGCGAAACCCCTAGGCTGCTGATTGACTGCGCCACCCTAACCGGTGCAGCCCGTGTCGCCCTCGGCACGGAGATACCTGCATTTTTCTGCAGCCATGCTACGACTGCGGAAACCTTGCAGCAAGCAGCCCGGCAAATGGATGACCCGCTGTGGCGATTGCCGCTATACCAAGCTTATCGGTCTATGTTGGACAGTAAGGTGGCGGATATCTCAAATATCTCCAATGCTGCTCAGGGCGGCGCCATTACCGCGGCTTTGTTCCTTCAAGAGTTCGTAAAATCTGACATTCCCTGGGTGCATGTTGACTTGATGGGGTGGAATTTACGCAGCTTACCGGGTCGTCCTGAAGGGGGTGAAGCGATGGGCATGCGAGCTTTATTTGAGTTGATTCGCAGCCTTTTAAGCTGATATGCATCTATAGCGGTTCTCAATAGCATTGACTACACCCTACACCCTACACCCCACACCCCGCCTTCACGAGATGTGTTCAACCCAAGTGAGAATTGCTATAGTTTGCATCCCAAGACAGTCACTTTTCGTTATCAGCCATCAGCTAAAAGAAAGGAATATTAACCCCCAGACTTAACCCTGCAGAGAAATTTTCTAGATCGATCGCACTATCTGAAGAAGATCCAAATAGATAAGACAACGACCCGCCCACAAACACAGTTCGATTAAC
>JAKSDM010001432.1 GCA_022360135.1 Pseudanabaenales cyanobacterium
GCTCACAGAACATATTCGCCATTTTCACGAATGGATTCCACGCCTTCCCCTAGCAAAAGGAATTAACCCCCTCTTTCTGATCGCCTGATAAGCCCCTTTCGGGTGGATCAGGGTTGAATCCATGGACAAGGGAGTCGTTGCAATCGCTGAGACACCCCACCTTCACGAGCTGTGTCCAACCCAAGTGAGAATTGCTATAACTTGGATTGCTTCTCCTTTAGATTTTCTTTATCTCTTTTAGATTTTCTTCATAAACCAACTTTAGGTGAGGCGTTCCTATGAGATAATGCCTAAATTAAGGGAACTTTAAATAAAATAAACCCGTCATCTTGATAAGGATATGTCGCTTCCATTGTCATAGAACCCATTGCTATAGAAGTAGACAGATAGAAGTAGATAGACAGAACATCCATCTACTCACTGCAATACGATCAACTAATAATAATTGAAATTGTGATGTCCACTTTTTTTGATCAGCTTAGGTCAATCTTTTTAAGAGTTGTTGAATATTTTGCTGGTTTCACCGCAATCTTGTTTGTTTATTTCGTTTTTCTCTTCATCGTTGATCACGAGCAAATTTTAGACTTAATCATCCGCTTTGTCTTTGGGGAGCCCTTTTTAGAATAAATTGCTGCGATCGATACTGTATTGACTCATCAAATTGTCGCTAAGGCGGCCTTGGGCGATAGGATTTGCAATCAGACAAGTTACCTTGGCGTTGATTGAAGTATATGTTGCCGCCTAGCTCCCCGGTTTTCTTGGAAAAGCCGGGGAGCTTAAGTTTAGTTGATTTCAGCACCATTTGGGTATGAAATCTAATCAGTTAGGAGTGACAAAGTATGAAACCCAGGTCAAGGCCGCGTTAATAGGTGTGCAGAGTCGACTAGGCGCACCGATGAAGACGCCAATGCAGTAATGTTTTTGGTCTCGCTTATCGCCGACGCGCGATAAAGGCCAACGCCTCCTGTGAGCAAAATCGGATCTGCGGCACATTACCGATTGACAATAACCATCTGTCATCAATCAGGTTCAATTTCCATCGCTCACTTTTTCGCCAGGGAAGAATTTTTGGTCCGTCCTCACCATCAGGCTCATAGGATAATCCCCAGGCAACAGCCTGCCCCAAAATTTCTCGAACTATCTCTGAATTTGGGAGGGAACCCATCGTGGATGTTTCTAGTAGAGTCTTCATCAGATTACAAAGATGGAAGAAGGTCCAGTCAGAATTGTATTAATCTGTATTAAATACTACAGGATTCTTCCCTCTAACGTAATCTCCGGCGATCAATTTCTATCAATCCTTTGAGATTAAGGGCAGCCTGAGGGCAGGGATGTGAATGGCTACGCAAATAATACAGTTGAGGCGACAGTGGATACGATAAAGTGAATCAAGTTGGCTTTGGAGTCTTTAGTTATGTAAATACTCTCTGGCTGGCGATCGCGTTTGGATACTCTTTAATAGCAGCGATACAAATCCAAGATGAGGCGAACTAACTTCAGAGGTGTAGCGGGGCTTGAGAGCAATAAACTTATTCTGCGTTACTGGAAATTTCTTTCAATATTGGGTAGACGCTACATTTAGCCGACACAAACTGTTAGAGAGGTTGAATCAGAAGACTCACCTACTTGTGCGTCAAGGTTTTCGTCGATCATATCTCAATTGGGGGGTTACCCGCTGCCCATTACGGACCTGAGACTGACCGCTTCCTGGTGTAGAGTTTTTTATGGTGGGGTCTCTTGTTTGCATCAGGTCTATTTCTCATAACTCATTTAGCCAGTTCATATTGATTGATGCATTCTCGTCAAGGCATTATCGAACTCTTTTCGACTTTTTTAGAATTTGAAGCAGATTGTTTCAAAGGCTGGACTTCCGATCCAATACTGCGTCGCAGCATGCACATCTGTTTAGATCGACTGCCCCAATTTGAAGCCTCAGAAAAAATTTGGACGCTGTACTGGTATAAACTCTGGCAAGCTCACCCCAATGGACTTGCGGAAAGGCATTTGATTGCTTATTTACAAGAACCTTGTTATTGGGCTGCCAACAAAACGGCCAAATATTGTACAAACCCGCAATATCAACTATCTGACTATTGTCAGATGGCGAATGCTGAGATTAGTAAAGTCCTGGAAGGCTTTAACCCCGAGCAAAATTCTAATCTCAATACTTATGCCAGGATTGTCTTACCTAATTTGCTTAGGGATAGACTACGGCAGCGGAAGGAAGCGGATAACTGCACCGATTGGGCCCTGCTGCGCAAGCTCAGTAAAAAGCGGCTGGTCGAATCGCTACAATGGGTTGGTCTATCGTCGGAAAGCATTGCTCAATATCGATTAGCCTGGATTTGTTTCAAGGAGTTATATATCTCTACCCAAAGCACAAGCAATCGCAAATTACCCTGTCCTGAACCGGCGCTATGGATCGAGATCGCCCATCTATACAACACCGAGCGTCTGAGTCAGCTGGTTTCACCAGGTCCGGCCCTGAGTCCAGAGAAGCTTCAACAATGGCTCAGCCAAGCTGCAAAGTGGACCCGGGCACTTTTATATCCGCCAGTCACTTCTCTGAATTTGCCTAAGTCTGGGTATGAGTTGGGTGAGGTGCAAGATGATGTGCCCGCTCAGCTGAATGACTCATTAATCATTCAGCTGATTGCTCAAGAAGACGCTCAAGATCGAAAAAGACGACAGCTTAAACTTAAACAGACATTAATATCAGCCTTGAGTCAACTCGATCGTCAATCCCAGCTGCTGTTAGAACTCTATTACGGACAGGGGTTGGCTCAACGGGATATCGCCAAACAGATGAATATGAAGCAATATACAGTCTCCAGACGGCTGACAAAAAACCGCGAAACATTACTCACCGCTGTTTTGAAATGGAGTCAAACGGAACTGCATATTTCTTTGCATTCAAACCTAATAAAAGACATAAGCACACGCTTGGAGGAATGGCTAAGCGCTCATTTATCGAAATCGTGACTCATTGTCGCCAAGGATATAAAGTAGTCTCGAATGATGTTTGTATCTGCTGATCCAACCGAATGGTGGTTGGAAATACCACCTGACGCACCGCAAGCGTCTTGGCGAAACCAATCGTCTGTGTCAACTCCCGGAAGGCGCTGGTCTGCCTATCTCAACCAGATTTGTCTGACTATCTTTCTACCCTGGTTGCAAGCAGAATATGTTTCAAGCGCAACGGCTTGGCCTAATTTAGCTAGCCTTGCTGACTTTTGGGAAGTTGTGGATGGAGCAGCC
>JAKSDM010000825.1 GCA_022360135.1 Pseudanabaenales cyanobacterium
AATTCCCAAGCCAGATTCGAATCCAGGGCTGGGAACTTTTGGCGGGGTTTATACCCCCTCGATCCTGACGATTTTGGGGGTCATTATGTACCTCCGCTTCGGTTGGGTTCTCGGACACGTTGGTTTGTGGGGAACCTTACTGATTGTCACGATCTCGACTGTTATCACCTTCCTGACCGGGCTGTCCATTGCAGCGATCGCCACGGATCAGGTGGTTAAGGCCGGGGGCGCCTACTATATGATTAGCCGCTCCTTAGGGATTGAAACGGGGGGTGCTGTGGGCATTCCACTCTACTTTGCCCAAGCCTTCTCAGTCGCCCTCTATACAATTGGTTTTGCGGAGAGTGTAGTCCAGGTTTTTCCTCATCTGAATCAGACGATGATCGCCCTGATCACTACTATTTTGGTGACCGCACTGGCCTTGAAGTCGGCAGAAGTTGCGATCCGAGCGCAATACGTGATCATGGCGGCGATCGTCCTATCGCTGATCTCCCTGCTCCTGGGTCATCCGGTCGAACCAACTACAGTGACGCTGTCTGAACCACCTGGCTCCAGAGGGTTCTGGGCAGTATTGGCCGTCTTTTTTCCAGCCGTGACTGGGATTATGTCTGGGGTCAATATGTCAGGTGATCTAAAGCACCCCAGCCGCTCCATCCCCGTCGGCACCCTAGCGGCGATCGGGACTGGCTACATAATTTATATGAGCATTCCCATCCTGCTGAATATGTGGGCTGATCCCGAAACGCTGGTGGCGGAGCCCCTGGTCATGGAACGTATGGCCATTTGGGGGGAGGCGATCGTGGTAGGGGTTTGGGGAGCGACGCTTTCGAGTGCGATTGGCAGCATTCTTGGCGCTCCTCGGGTGCTGCAAGCACTGGCCAGAGACGGCGTTCTTCCTCGTCGTTTGCGCTGGCTGGGGCAAGGCAATGGTCCTAATGATGAACCTCGACTGGGCGCCCTGTTCACGCTGGGGATTGCTTTGGCGGCAGTCTCTCTAGGGGATCTGAATCTGGTCGCTCCAGTGCTGACCATGTTTTTCCTGACCACTTATATGGTGTTGAATGTGGCCGCTGGGATCGAAGGGTTTCTGCAGAGTCCCTCCTTCCGCCCCTCCTTCAAGGTGCACTGGGCATTTTCCTTGATCGGCGCTCTCGGCTGCATGAGCATTATGTTTCTGATCAATGCAGTGGCGACAGTGCTTGCAGCCCTGATTGTCACTGGAATTTATCTTTGGTTAGAGGGGCGAGAGTTGCAGAGCGCCTGGGGAGACGTCAGGCAGGGACTTTGGATGACCCTGATGCGGGCTAGTCTATTCAATATTGAGAAAACCCCCGATACTAAGAACTGGCGTCCTCATGTATTGGTTTTTTCGGGTGCGCCGACTAAGCGCTGGCACTTGATTGAGATGGCGGCGGCTCTGACTCACAATCGAGGATTATTCACGGTCGCCAGCGTTCTGCCGAGCGGTTCCCGCAATGTGGCTCAGCAGGAAACTATGGAAGCCACAATCCAGGAATATTTAGAAAAACATGGCATGCGGGCGCTAGTCAGAATCGTCACTGCGTCTGAACCCTTTGCGGGGGCAGAGAAATTGGTGGAGGCTTATGGAATTGGGCATCTGGTTCCAAATACAATTTTGCTGGGAGATACCGAGAATGAGAAAAATCGCGATCGCTATTGCCAGATGATTGCCAAATGTCATCAGGCCAAACGCAATGTCGTGATTTTGCGAGATCAGTTCGTGCAGAAGCCCCTGAGTTTTCTCCGTCGTCCTCTCCGCAAGCGGCGCATTGATGTCTGGTGGGGGGGGCTTCAAGCTAATGGGGGGTTAATGTTGATTTTGGCCTACCTGCTCCGGACTAGCTTGCCTTGGCGAGAAGCCGAAGTTTGTCTAAAACTGGTGGTGCCCGACCATGCCGCCGCCAACGCTGCTCAAACCAATTTGGACCGGTTAACTCAAGATCTTCGAATTGGCGCAGTCTCTCAGGTGATTGTAGCGGCTGGCCGCTCGTTTGATGAGATTCTCCGGGTCTCTTCTCATACAGCGGATTTGGTTTTTCTAGGGTTGGCAATACCGAATGAGAATTTCAGTCAGTATTATCAGTCTTTGCAAAAGCGTACGGCTGGACTGCCAACCACCATCTTTGTGTTGGCGTCTGAAGACCTGGCCTTTGCTGAGGTATTACAAAAGGAATAAGCATCATTGCCTCTACCTATTCTTGATTGGCTCTGGCTTCCCGCACAGCCGCCAGAAAAAGAACCACGCCCAGGGGGAGGCTCAGACCCAAGATGATAGTGGTGGGCAAAGTTCCCAGGTCAGGCTCACCGTAGCCTAGTTCAAATATCGAACCCACTGATGCGATCGCAGCTACGCAAGCTCCAGCAAAAAATAAACCGCTCTTAAGAGTATACAACGTCCGCTTTTACCTCTTCAGCAACTGATTCAAAGCATTATATCCACGGGGAAAGGTATATAAGCAAAGGCGTTAAGCGTAAGCATACGCCCTTAGGGAATAGGAACAACCTTCCTTTGACCCTTCGGCCTTTTATCTTTCCCTTGTTCCTATCTATTAAATCAGACTGTTTAGACTGATGCGTCGATTCAGCCAAACAAATTAGAGGAGCGACTTCACATCCTTAGTCGAAAAGCCATTTTTCTGAAGTTCGTTGGTCAAGGCTAGAGCATTCTCAACTCGATCAACAAACATGACCCCGCTGAGGTGATCCATTTCATGCTGAATCACCCGCGCCAATAGATCAGAGGCCATTAGCTTCTGAGGTCGACCATTTTCATCTTTAAAAGACACCTCAATCGCAGCAGGCCGAACCACATCCAGATAAACCCCTGGAATACTGAGACAGCCCTCTTGTCCAGTACAGAGTTTCTGACTAGAGCGAATAATTTTGGGATTGATCAGGACCATAGGTGTATTAGCAGCATTATCAGGTTCACAGTCCACCACAATAACTTGCTTCTGCACAGCGACTTGAGGCGCCGCCAGACCAATCCCATCAGAGCTGTACATGGTCCGCAGCATTTCACGAACAAGCTGTCGTATTTCCTCGTCAACCTTTGAAACCCGCTTCGCAGACTGCCGCAGAACCCGATCGCCCAAGTGGTGAATCTGCAATGGGGGGTTTTTTAACTTTTTCTTCTCAACTTGGATTGTGGCAGCCATAAACTCAATAAATTTAGGAAAGTACGGTAAACATTTATTTCTTCTTTAGTCTATACTAGCAAGACATAATCATTCCGAGATAGAAATTTAGCGATTAGGGGAGCCGACTGAAAGCAGGAAATTATCTCTGAGAGAGAATTCAGAGAACACTACATCGCTTCAGCCTCAGTAGGTCAGTATATAGGCATCCAGCAATTGGGCGTCGCCGTAACTAGAGCTAGTTAACTCCCTGGCAAAGCCAGAGAGTCTTTCCAAGGTTTGACCGGGGGAGGCAACTTGCTAAATATTCTGGGTTGCCGGTGTTGAGATATATCAAAGGCAAAAGTGCGATTGCGATTGCATGGAAATCTTATAGATAAGACGTAGTAGATGAATAAGCTTACGAGTCGAGCATCCGCCCGCAACCAGCCTAACATCCAGGGTTTATGTATAAAAGAATACTTTTGGCGAACGAATTCCCGGATTTATCCTGAAATTCAGGTAAGAATGAATGGATCTGGCTCAAATTAGCATTTCTAGGCCGCTGACTTCCTCTAGGTTTCATGCTGGATGGGAGAGATCCGCCCAATTTGCAAATTCATTAGAAGCCATGCCGAATCCTGCTCAGTGAGTTGCCAAGCGTGTCAAGAGTGGCTTAACTAAAAATTGAAGTGTACTGTGTTAATTAAGTATAGGTACTGATAGATCCAAGATGTTGAAAATACGTTTCCTTTTTCCCTGTGCAATCACCTTTATCCTGACTGCTATCGTTGCGCTGATACAGCCTGCTAGAGGTTTAGAGGGCGTAGTCGTTCCGATTAATCTGACGGCTACTAATGGGGTGGGAGCCTCAGTTGGCGCAATCACCCTGCATAATAGCCAGTATGGATTGTTGCTAACGCCTGATCTTAGGGGATTGGCCCCTGGTCTGCATGGTTTCCATGTGCACCAAAATCCTGACTGCGGTCCTAGCCAGAAAGATGGCGCGATTGTCCCGGGGTTAGCCGCGGGCGGACACTTCGATCCTACCCAGACAAGCAGACATGAAGGTCCTTACGGGGAGGGACACTTTGGAGATTTGCCGCCGCTCTATGTGGGCCATGATGGAGTCGCGAATGTCCCTATTCTGGCTCCCCGACTAGCTGTTTCAGATATCTGGTCGCATTCTTTGATGATTCATGATGGGGGAGACAATTTCTCAGATAACCCTACTCCATTGGGCGGCGGCGGCGCTCGATCGGCATGTGGCGTAATGAAATACTGATGAATTAGAGCGGCCTCCCTACCCTCCTATCTGGCTTGAGCCCTGTGACTTAGCATAGGTGCTGATGTAGGGATGAGGTCGCGAGGGCTTTTTTGCTACTTGCGCCTTGGCCTCTTTATTCTCAGAGGCGCTTTTTCATATCGATGTATCGAACCCGTAAACCCTTGTGAACGCCTAAATAAGACTCACCTATAACCTGGTAGCCATTTGCTTGGTAAAAAGGATGTGCAGTCAGAGAAGCCGCAACTCTCAGGGTTATGATTTTTTGAGTTGCAGCTATCCGTTCAAGCGCAGCTAGTAAGCGGCTGCCAATCCCCTGACGAACATATTGGGGATGTACATAGACAGCGCTAATGCGACGACCTAACAAAGCCGAGAAGCCGACAATCATACCATCTGCTTCAGCCACCAAGGTTATTTCCCTCTGATACCCTCCCCGACTGGAGTAGCGGATATTCCGCTCGATCAACCCTTCAATTTGCTCAGGCGCATAATCCTGACGACAGAGAGTCCGCAAGGCGTCAATTTGAATTCGTAATTGCTGAATGACTTCATCTGGCTGAGCCTTGCGAATTGAAAACACTTGAGGGGAGGATGATGGGTCCATGGCGGGAAGTTCAAGCTTGAATCAGCGACTTCTTTGACTTAAACGCTAGCATAAAGCGCCTTACCGGAGTAGCAGGGAACCTAATGCTGGAAGCCATCATGGCGATCGCGATAATTGGAAAAGCTATAATGAACTATCTCCACTTAAAACAGGGAACAGAACCTGACAAGGTCTACTACATTTACAATCAGCCGCTGGTTAAAGATCTCAACGCCCAAAGAATGCTCCTGCTTTTTGCTCATCCTTCCCTTGCCTCCTCTACTGCTTCAAGCCTAAAAGGGCGGTTTTGATTAATCACTCGCCAATTGTAGAAACTGCCCCCTCGTGAGGGTAATCTCCCCAAAACTAGGAATCCAAGCGACCCATTCTCCAGGAAAGGTTTCACATAAGAGCAACGCCTGGTCAAAAGCGTAATCAGACGGGCGATTACGTAGTTG
>JAKSDM010001646.1 GCA_022360135.1 Pseudanabaenales cyanobacterium
AATAGTTTTATTGCATTTAGCTAATTCATATCGGTATATGAAGTGCAATTTATTTCACGAGAGTTTATAGAGTCTGAAACACTTATTTTCTCGTGGAATATGAATTTTCTTTTTTGAGAATATTCGAACCGACAGTATATAATTATTTTTTTGCAAAGCATTTATGTCACAAAAAGAGATTTATATAAGGATATATATAAGCCAGGAAATATCTTAAAATCGCAAGAAATAAACCAAGGCAAGAATTTCAGAGATATTAATACTATTTCTCGGCTGACAATAATTTTTCTCGACTGACAATAATTTAGAGAATTTATGGAGTTAAATATTAAAGAAGGAATACGATATTTTCATTTTTAAAGTATGCACTTAAAAAAAATTTATTTACTAAAAGTTCATGATAGATTCAGATAATCTAAAACTCATTTCAATAGATTGGTATTACACTAAAAATGTGCATTTAATTCAACAAATCTATATCTAGATTATGTCTAGTTCGAACTTGAAATGACAGTTTCATATCTTCTTTATAGGCATTTAGAAAGATTGCGGACTCAATCTTCAACAGAGAAGTTATGATTGACGACTGATTCAGTTCGTTTCTACCCAGTGGTATAACGATCAGCGATTTAGAGAAACCAGTTAAGAAATTATATCGCTCGATCCAATTTTCGAATGGGTGCTGCATTAATTGAAAATTTTCTGATAGTCAAGAGGCAAATTAATCCAATACCCAATCAGAATGGCATCGGCATAGTGCAGGAAGTTGTGACGCCTTCCTGAGCATTTGCTATTGACATCAATTCGTGTTAAGGAGACAAGAATGTCAGTAAATTTGGGCCTGACTGAAGAATTCGATTCTGAAATCAAGCTGACGGATGATAAATTCTCTCTGAGTGATCAAGAAAGTCAAAAATGGTCAGTTTTCTCAAAGCGCAAACTTGACGATTCTATGCAATCTCTGGGCGGCGATGAGTCCAATCGAGCCCAAATCTCAAGTGATGAAGAGTTTTCGTCTCTGCTCGAAGTTGAACATTTCCCAGCACTGGACAAGACAGATAGTACTTTCTCGTCTCGGGTTAGTTCTGTTGATTTAAGATCAATTCAACCAACTTCAAGAGGGCTGGAAACAGGGCTAGAATCAGGAGAAAATACACTCCCGAACCAGGCAGATGTTCTGAGTGTTAATAAAAACAGCTGGAGTGGTTTCGGCCTTGACGCCAATTCCGGTTGGATTGGCGATAACGCCTCAGATTTACAGACTCAACCCGCTCAGTTTGGCTGTATCTGTCCAGAATGTTGCGCTAGCGACGCCCCCAAATTCGAACATCTTGTTTCTGGTGTCAGCCAATTTGATGATCATGCTAGTTCATCAAACGTCATACGCAACGTTCCTAAATCGGGAGACATCAAAGTCGATTCCATATTCCGCGACTACAAGTGGGGGGGTTCTAAAGTTACCTACAGTTTCTTTGATGACCTCAAAGGTGGGCCTTATTACAGCAGCAGCTATAAAGGCGTCAGAGAAATTACCGACAAGATGAAAAGCTACATCCGGAATATCCTGGAGAACGTAATTGAACCCTTGATCAATATTGACTTGGTTGAAGTGGAGGATACGAAGGACAACTATGGTCAGATCCGCTATCTGTTTTCGACCACCCCTAGCGTCGCCTCCACAACCAGAATGACTAGCAGCAGCCCTACCGGCGGCGATGTTAAATTTAACCCAAAATATACTAATGAGTTTGAACAGGGGCCCGGGTCTTACCGCTACGAAACCCTAATTCATGAAACTCTGCATGCACTGGGACTCAAACATCCTGGCAATTACAACGGTTCTAGTAGTGGTGGTCAGGATGGTCCATTTCTAGCGGACAATTTGGATCACAGCGGCAATTCCGTCCTGTCCTATAACCGCTTCAGATATGACACTCCCCACAATGGGGTGATTACGCCAATGACCCATGACATCAAGGCATTACAATACCTTTATGGGGCAAAGGAACATGAGGCGGGCGACACCACCTACAAGTTCGACAGCGTTTCTGGGTATACCGTTGGCGGAAAATTCTTCGGCAGTAACACTCAGGATATTAAACAAACCCTTTGGGACAGCGCTGGTAAAGATACCTTCGACTTCTCTGGGCTGGCCTTTAACCAATCAGGTTATCGCCTCGACTTGACGGATGGGGGATGGATAACGACTCAGGATGCTTATATGTCAGCCTCCTATAATGCGCGGGGGAATGGCAAGACTTATAAAGCTACTGGCTTGGGGACCAAGACCGCTTTCGGCGCCATGATTGAGAACCTAGTCAACTCAACCAGTAACGACACCATCATCGCCAACAAAACCGCCAATATCTTCAGCGGTTA
>JAKSDM010000699.1 GCA_022360135.1 Pseudanabaenales cyanobacterium
CCATACGCTGACCCCAGATTCACCGGGTATTATTGAGCCCCAGACTCCGCATCAGGTTGAACTCCTCGGCCCCGTGGAATTTGATGTGCTGGAAAAGTATTTCGGGGAATTACCAGATGTTTTCCTATATGTGGCGAGTCATAATTTCTTACAAATCTCCAGATTTTTGTAGAGACAAGTAGAGTACTCATACCATCTACCTATCCACCCATTCACCCATTCACCGTCTTCTACTGGGACTTTATTTTTACGTTAATCCCTCAGGGTGCAGTGTGTCTAATCTCCAGTCTTCAAAGGTTCGAGATAGATAAACTTGAACATTTTGCTTATTTTTGAAGAGATCTCTTGAGCAGATAATGAGACCATTTATCGATTGGTATCGCCTCTCTATGCATACCCACATCGAAACTTACAGATCACTATGCGCAATCAGTTCGATACAACAGATTTTTTCGATAAAATTGTCAGTTCTTCCCAAGAGGGTCGGGTACACATTGTTGGAGAGGGGGTTGAATGGCTCCTTGATATTGTTGATGGGCAGTTGCTGTTTGCCGCTCACTCCTTACAATATTTGACAACCTTAGAAACAGTTCTATTAGGCTTAGGCTACAAGGCGTCATTACCCGCCTATTGGCGGCTGGCGCAGTTAGGCCCATACCAGTGCAAGATCAACGACCCGGGCTTAAAAGTCCTCGGCTGGACGAGTAAAGTTGTGGAGGCTTTGGTAAAGCACAAAACCCTCAACCTGGAGCAAGCTGAAAAAACATTGGCCCGATTGTCTGAAGATGCGGTCGAATCGCTTTTAGGGCTAGAAGCGGCGACTGTGGTCTGGAGTCCATTGCCGACTGGGTTATGGCACTTGAGGAGTCGTGGAGTAGAGTTATCATCCCTGCTGAATAGACTCTCAGATCGGCTCCAAGGTTGGCAACCCCTGAGCGATCGTATCGCCTCTCCTCACCAAAGGCCCTATTGCGAAGCGCCTGAGCATATCAACAAGCCAGTGCCGCAGGGGGTATTACCGCGCCCGATGTTAGAAATGCTGGTACGACTGATGCAGGGCGCCAGCATTCGCCAACTGGCTCGAGTTGCCAATCAGGATGAGATTAAGTTAGCGCAGTTACTTTACCCCTACATAAAGCATCGGGTGATTAAGCTTTGGCCGCCTGTTCCGCCCCTTGACCAGCTACCCTGGATACCGACCAAGCCATTACTGCAGGCTGCTTCGGCCTCGCCCGCCGCCCTATTAACCACACCTGCCCCACTCACAAGCAACAGCAACGGCTCTGCCGCCCGCGGGTCATTACTGCAGGCTGCTTCGGCCTCGCCCGCCGCCCTATTAACCACACCTGCCCCATTCACAAGCAACAGCAACGGTTCTGGCGATGGCGGGTCATTACTGGCGGGCGACGGCTCTGGCGACCGTGATAGTCTTGTCAATTGTCCTGCTACGTTTGCTAAGCGTCGATATCTGATTATTTGTATCGATGATAATCAGTTGGTGCTAGACAAGATTCAGAGCTACCTTGCCCCAGAGCGCTTTGAATTCAAAACTGTTGTTGATCCGATAGCGTCTATCGCCAAAATATGCGCCATGAAACCCGATTTAATCCTATTGGATATCTCAATGCCGCGTATTAATGGGCATAGCCTTTGCCGGATCTTAAGACGTAGTATTCTTTTCAAAGAAACCCCGATTATTATGATCAGCAGCCATGTCGGCGCTCTGAATAAAGCCAAAGCCCGGTCAGTAGGCGCAACCGACTATTTAGAAAAACCGTTTTCCCAAGCAAAACTCATGACGGTCTTAGAAACCTATTTAGGTAAGCCAGGATAAGAGCAAATCAAGGCGCCAACTTAAAGCGGGCAATTATCCGGGAGTTCTTCTCCAGCCATAACGTTCCAGCTGAAGTGGATACTCGGTGGAATCAGGTAATTAGGTAGCTATGTCCGTTACGCATACAGTGCAATGATCAAAAAAGTATTGGTGATCGATGATGTTAAATCTGAGCTGCAGCTGATTAGCCACTATCTGGAGCAAGCAGGTTATTCGGTCACGACTGCCGAAAATGGCATAGAGGCGCTCAAAAAAATCAAGGTAGATAGGCCAGACGCCATTGTTACTGATCTGGTTATGCCCGAACTCACAGGCTTAGAACTTTGCCGCAAACTCAAGAAAGATCCGGCAACGGCTGATATCCCGGTCATTGCCTGCACAACCAAAGACCGTAAGATGGATCGAAGCTGGGCTAAAAAGCAGGGAGTGGCTAGCTACCTTGTCAAACCCTGCACTGCTAAACAGCTTGTTGACGCCGTGCAGTTCGCCACATTCTTTAAGAGATAGGTTTCAAACAGTAGCTTCTGGGCTACCTCAAGAGCAAAGTTTTCAATTGCCTAAGCTGTCTTTACCCCAAGGGAGGCCCCTCAGCCGACGGTTACTGCAAACGCTTTTGCCGACCACCCTACTACCCTTAGCTGTGGCGAGTGGTTTGAGCATTGTAGTCACCCGCCATGCTGAGCGAGCCGACGCTTTGTTTTTTCTCAAAAAACAGTCATTTTTGTCCAGTCAAGCGGCCAGTGTCTTTGTAGAAGAAAGCTTCAAAATTTCTCAAGGAGTGATGATCAACCCGACTATTCTTCAAGCCTTACAGCAGGCCAGCGCCAAAGCCCAGCAAACGGGTCTTGTCGATCAGCCAATCGAATTGCTAGAGCAGCAGTTTGAGCAGACAAAGGTGATAGAGACCAATGCTGTTCTCAATAAATATCTTGCAGATGTTGTTGATACAGAAACACTGGGTGAAATCTTTATCACCGAACGCAATGGTCTCAACGTTGCCTACAGTAACCTAACCTCTGATTTTGTCCAGCGAGACGAAGATTGGTGGGTCCAAGCCCAGCAAACAGGTCACTATGCTGAGCCTGCCGAATTTGACGAATCTGCAGAGCTGGTTGCGATATCGTTCTCATCGGCTGTCCGCCGGTCGGAGTCTGAAGATTTTCTGGGCGTGATTAAATCAGTTGTGCCGATCACTGTTTTAAATGAGCGGATTGCAACCTATGTGATCACTGCAATTAGTAGCACCCAGCAAGTTCAAATGGTTGATGTGCGCACGGGCGCTCCCTTTACAACAATTACTGTTGATACAGTGATTGTAGATGATCCGACGATGGTGGGTGGGGAAACCCTGACAAAATTTGCCCAAACCCTATCATCCCAATTGGCGCAAACGGCAGAAAGTTTTGATGGACTCAAGCAAACGTTGGCGCAACAGAGGCAAGCGAAATTGCTTGAGATTGAACGGTTAGAGATGGAGTCGGGGCAAGAGATTTTAACGGCCTTGCTGGAATATGACAGCAAGAATTACAGTTTAACCACGGTGCCAAACGCACCTTGGGTCGCGATCGCATCGATGGACGTCGCCGAAATTAACTCAGCCGGGCGTAGCTTGTTGATCGTCTTTGCTCTGACGGCGCTAATTTTGGGTGCAGCCGTCGCCGTTTTGCTGCAGTGGCTGGCACGCCAGCTTGCTCAGCCCCTACAGACCCTCACCGAGACTACCCAGAGAGCTGCCTCAGGGGAACTTGACACCCGCGCTAACTTACAAGGCTCCCTCGAAACCAAAATTCTAGGTCAGGGCTTTAACAGCCTGTTAGAACAACTGCAAGCATCACTCAACCGCCACAAAGAGGTTGCCGAAGAACAGCGGCGGCAAAGGGAAGTTCTAGAAAATGAAGTGTCTCAACTGATGGAAGATGTGGGTGACGCCGCTAATGGGGATCTATCTGTCAGAGCAAAACTCTCTGCCAGCGATGTTGGTATTGTGGCTGACTTGTTCAATTCCATCATTGAAAGCTTACGGGACATTGCCATCAACGTAAAACAGTCGACCAGCGACGTGAGTCAATCTTTGCTCACTAACGAGCGACAAATTCGCAGTTTGGCGGATCAGGCAGTTAAAGAAGCCCATTCACTGCAGGCCACTATGGTTGCGGTTGAGGCGATCGACCAGTCAATTCAGGCCGTTGCCGATAATGCTAGTCAAGCATCTGGACTCACCAACGACAACTATGCGACAGTACAAGCCGGTACTCAGTCCATGGAGCAAACAGCAGAGAGTATTCTAGAGTTGCGATCGACGGTCGGTGAAACCGCTAAAACAATCAAACGCCTGGGTGAATCGGCCCAAAAGATTGCCCAAGCGGTCAGTTTGATTGATGAAATTGCTCTCAAAACTAACCTGCTCGCAGTCAATGCCAGTGTTGAGGCAGCCCGCGCCGGAGAACTGGGACAAGGGTTCTCCGCTGTTGCTGAGCAGGTGGGTTCCCTAGCAGAACAATCGGCCAGAGCCACCAAAACCATTGCCCAAATCGTGACTGAAATTCAAACCGAGACTCAGGAGGTGATCATCGCCATTGAAACCGGAACGGCTCAGGTGGTTGACAGTAGCCATCTAGTCAAAACCACCCAGCAGCAGTTGGCGCAGGTGCTTGCCAAATCAGAGCAAATTAACCAGCTCATGCAGGATATTTCAACCTCTACGGTTGATCAAACCAAGGCGTCGACAGCAGTAACTGAATTGATGCAAAAAGCCGCCCAAGCATCAGAACAGCGGTCTCAGGCGTCGGCTCAGATGGCCCAGGCGATTAAAGAGACTGCTAATGTGGCTCAAACTCTGCAAGCATCGGTCGAGCAGTTTAAGGTCATCGACGATTAATCTGATGAAAGTAGATAAAGCGCAACAGGCCCGGCTTACCTTCTTGACAGAGGCCGAAACCTATTTTGAGCAGATTGAAGCGGTCTTGCTGTCCTTGAAGACAGCAGACGATCGCTCCAACCAAATCAATATCGCCATGCGGGCAGCCCACTCCGTCAAGGGAACTGCTGCAATGATGGGCTTTTTGTGCCTGAGTCAGATCGCCCACAGCCTAGAAGACTATTTCAAGATTCTTCAGGCCCGCCAGTTGCCTATTGATAGCCATCTAGAAACTTTACTGTTACAGGTCGTTGACTGTCTGCGAATGGTTCGGCTACGCCACTGTCAGGAACTGTCGGTTGAGCCTCGGTGGTTAGCCATCTATGTTGAGCCGATCTTAGCGCAGCTTAATCAACGCTTGGGTGAACTCACTTCTGAAGATGAAGCCTGGCTTCTGTCAACAGAAGCTGAGGAAGATTTAGATGTGGTTATCTTTACGACCAGCGTTGAAGATTGCTTGGACGAGTTTGAAAGCGATCTGGCCCGACTCAGTGGCGAAGACCTCAGACAAGCGATGTTGGCGATGGCCGGACGGCTCTCTGAGTTTGGTCTGATGGCTCAGTTAGATGCCTTTGTGGAGTTATGCCAGGCTGTGTATCAGCGGTGCGCCTTTGCTTATCCTGAAGCGCTAGCAACCATTGCGCATCATGCCTTGAAGATCTGGAAGCGGAGCCATTCTCTGGTGCTTTTGAACCGTACAGAGCGACTGCCCACCCAGCTAAATCTCACCGACGATGATATCTATAACGGCCTCAGTGATGGTGTCAGTGAAGTTGTCAATAGTGCTACTGACGAGGGGATAGCCTCACCTGCCGATCTTTTAGTTGAACCAGCCGTCTTCCCTGATATTCTGGGTATCAGCCCGGATAATATTTACGGTCTGGAAAACCAGCCAACCACCCTAGATATTGCGGCAGATATTTCAGCCGGAGATATTTCAGGGTTAGAGAGCAGTTTTGATGCGAGGCAAGCTGAGCCAAGTCGCCTGGAAGAATTGCAGGCTAAATTTGAGGCGCTGCAATTGGCGGCAGCTCCAGAGGTAAAGACGCCATCCCCCATTGAGCGGAGCGGAGCGCCAGATTCTCATCTGGATATCCCCGCTGTCCCTGAAGACCACCCGAGGGTTATAGACGCCTCTGCTGATGTCTCACTTGTGCCTCTGAGCGAGCCCCCCAATCGTTCTGAAGAACTTAACTCTGGACAAACCGCAATGGTGCGGGTATCGGTCGAGCAGCTCCAGCAAATTAATAATTTATTTGAGGCGCTGATTCTCAACCGCAATGCGATTAATTTACGATTCGGACAACTTCAGTCATTTAGCGCTTTAATGCAGGAGCGAATGGCGGCGTTGGTCTCATTTAACACGGAGCTGCGACGATGGTATGACCGGGCTGCAACAGAAGGTCTGGGGCCTGAAAGTTGGGCGCCAGGAAATGGTGGGCGGCAGGGAGGCAACCACGTCAGTGTTAGTCATAGCAGGGTTAGCACGCTCGGTATAGGGGAGGACAATTCTGTTGCTGAGGCCGCTCCCACTGGGCTCGATGCGCTGGAGTTCGATCGCTACTCTAAGCTACATCTGCTGGCCCAAGAACACATGGAGACCATGGTAAAACTGGAAGAGGTCGGGTGTGACATTGAGCTAGGGCTGAATGATATGGGTCAGGCCATCAGCGACCTCAGTTTCACCAGCCAGGCCCTGAAAACTCGCATCACACAAACCCAAATGCGGTCGTTTGCAGAGATTGTGGGACCTTTTCCTCGGGTCGTTAGGGACTGGTCAGTGCAGTATGGCAAACCCGTGAATCTTAAAATTGAGGGGGAAGCCACCCTATTAGAACAGTTTGCTCTAGAACGGCTCAGTGATCCACTGATGCATCTGCTGCGCAATGCCTTTGACCACGGCGTCGAAAGTCCCGAGATCCGCCAAGCTCAGCAAAAACCAGCGGTGGGAACGATTACGCTGCGGGCGGCTAATCGGGGTAACCGAGTGGTGGTGAGGCTCAGTGATGATGGCGGCGGTATCGATCTGGCTCGAGTGCGCGATCGCATCCGCCAATACAATCTCCCAGACGAACAAGTCGATGGGATGAGTCGCCAGGAGGTGTTGTCGTTCATTTTTGAACCTGGGTTTAGCACCACCAGCAAGGTGACTGAGTTATCAGGTCGGGGCTTTGGTATGGATGTCGTCCGCGCCAACCTGGATCAGTTGCATGGCGATATTCAGGTGGACACAAAGCTTGGAGAAGGGACCACCTTTACCCTCAGCATCCCAAGATCGCTGTCTATTTTGCGGGTGATGCTGGTCGAACACAACCGTTTAGTCTTTGCCTTACCTATCGATACCGTTCAAGAAATTCTAAGGACTTCTTCATTGGATGCGATGGACGAGACCTTGATTTGGCAAGATGGCTTGATTCCGCTGATCCGATTAGAAGATTATTGGGCGGTTAAGTATGCCGCCAGACCGCTTGAAATGAGTGACGCCCCGTTGATTAACCAGCCGATGGTGGCAGTGTTGGGAGAGGGTAAGTACTGCTACGGCCTACATATCGACTGCTTTTGGCGAGAACAAGAAGTCTCCATTCGTCCAGTTTCTAGCCCCATCCCCTTGCCGCCTGGTTTCAGTGGGATCACTGTGCTAGGGAATGGACATGTGGTTCCACTGTTAGATCCGATGGGTTTGATGGAATGGATATTAAAGCAACCAGATTCACCCCCTGCTGAAAACGGTTTGCAGACGGCTGGCCCCATCCCCATCTCCCAGTTCAATGCGGCGAAGATTTTAGTGGTCGATGACTCTATTCATGCTCGCCGCTATCTCGCCGCTAGCCTAGAAAAGGCGGGCTATCTAGTAGATCAGGCTAAGGATGGTCGGGAAGCGGTCGATAAGTTGATCGGGGGGCTGGTCGTAGAGGCGGTCATCTGTGACATTGAAATGCCCCGACTCGATGGCTATGGTGTCTTGGAGGAACTGAGGGAGCGGCCAGACTTTAGCACTTTGCCCATTGTGATGTTGACCTCTCGGAGCAGCGAAAAGCACCGTAAACTGGCGATGAACCTGGGCGCGACGGCTTATTTTTCAAAGCCTTACAACGAATCAGCTTTATTGCAGAGATTACAGCAGCTGACCAATCAAGATGTTGACTAGGCTGTTGGCTATTCTGGATTTGATGATACCAACCTTTGCCGAATTCTATACCGTTAGCTCATCTATGCATCAGCAACTTATGCCCATTGGTAACAAGTTAAAGGAGTGGGGAGTTTGTCAAGCGATTGCTTTTCGAGAGGGCCAAATCCTGTAAAACTCAGAACAGCTAAGTAATTGAGTCGTTCTGAGTTATCCATGAGTCGTAACCGAAAACTGAATCGAGAC
>JAKSDM010000014.1 GCA_022360135.1 Pseudanabaenales cyanobacterium
GACGAACAGTATACTTTTTTCATTATTACTTGAATAAGACTATTTGACTATTTGAGTACAGTTGAAGAAGGATCATTATCCTGAAGCATTTTTTGGAGTGCTAATTTTTCAATTTCCAAATTATTTGCAGACTCGTACTTTCCTTGCTTTCTGAGAACAGTTTGTGCCTTTTCTATATGAATAATGGCGGTTTCGTAATCGCCTATAAGTGAATGAACCATAGTCGAACGCATCAAAGCTGCTGAATTCTCAGGGTCAAGTTCTAGGGCATTGTCTAGATGATCTAAAGCTTTCTGGTAATCTCTGGCTTCGGAAGCTGCCTTAGCCTTCCAGTAAGCATCCATCGATTTTGACTGATTTTCTGTCAAAAGATTTTTGGAAGAACTCTTAGGGCTATTTGCATCACTAGGATTAATAAACATATATAAAATACCGGCGGCAGCGAAAAGGAAAAGCATTTTTGCTATTTTTTTCATGATGACCTCAAATCATTTCGATTAAAATCCGATAGTATTCGAGAGTTCTTGGGTCATCTCCTCCCTGATCAATGTAATTTTGCCTGACTGTTTCGTAATCAGCCACGGCAGATTCTCTGTCACCAGCTAAAAGATGAGCTGTGGCCCTCTCAACGTAGTAATTCTCATTCCCAGGATCGCCCTCAATCGCTCGACTAAGGCTGTCAATGGCCTCATCTATCAAGCCATTATGCAACTGAACAAAGCTAAGAGAATAGTAATCTTCAGCAGACATATGGGAAGTTAAAGCATTATTGGGCTTCAGTTGCTGTCCACACATATCACTGCTCTGTAATTAATGGGTGGTAAACCTCCGGTTCTGCCAGAGGACTCATAAGGTTTGACATTTCCGAGATTGTAGGGAAGAGTCTCTAGCATATGAGCAGGTGAGGTTCATAAAAGAAGACTCAAAATGAAAGGTACAGGCAGTTTAAGTTATAGAAAATGAGTGTGCAAACATCATATGGTTTTCATTTCCAAGTATTGGAGGAAAATTATGTACTACAAGCTAAGAGAGCATTTTGGTGATATCTTCCGAGTATGAATTGCACAAAGGGATGTCAGATTGAGGGGGGGCAAATTGAATTAATTGGGGAGGAAGAACCCCCTTTGAGGGGAACATGATTAATCCGCTTTGAGCGGTTTCCATATCCTAAAACCTCCGGCTTTGCCGGAGGATACCTTTATTTTCAGCAGTTGGGTGGTGATAAGAGGCCAGTAAATCAAACTTGATCACGGATTTTCATGTTAGTAAACTCACCCTAAATCTGATAAGGGTGTTTACATCATGAGATCGTCATAGATTATTAGGAATAGGGATTGTAGAGAATTAAATAAACTTCATTAAGCGGATTTGACAAGGTTTATTCCTGGAAAACCTGAAGACTTGTAAGGAGTGATTTTGGTGTTATAGAGATAGTGCTGTCTACCGGAGACAGAGTTAGAGGGCATTTTCAGCGTTGCCAACCCAGTGAGGCTTGAATGAAGTCGCTTTTTAGAATGGCTATTACTGTGAGAATAGCCCCTAATTTATGCAAGTGATAGAATTCTTTACGCAGCCTCAATCCGGGGTACGTGAGCATCACTCCAGACGCCATCTTAGTCACGATGAAAGAGAAACGGCATTTGCTGATCATACTCAGAGTCCTTGAGCCGTTTCAAAATCAACCCATTGCTGGGATGGAAAACCGGTGATTTAATTTCAGAGCAGATACCTCCTCTTAGCGTCGCTTCATAAACAAATGTAAAACTATGGATGGATATCGATCTCAAGCAGGTTAGTCCATTTCAACTCAAATCCTTCAACAAGTCTGATACCAGCACTCAAAAGGATTTTAGTCATTATTTACGAACATTCTGCTGTTCCCCAATTTTTAGGGTCTCTTTTTCAACATGAAAATCCGTGATGA
>JAKSDM010000313.1 GCA_022360135.1 Pseudanabaenales cyanobacterium
CCCACGCCCGCCTGCCCAGCTGTGGTGCAGGAATACTTCTACCCAGAGGATTTAGCCGACTATGAGCGCCAATCCGATCCGTTTTTCCAACCAGTTGGCTTGGATGTATCTGCCCAATCAGAGGATGAGGGTTCAGAATTCCAGACAAACCCGCCTTTACATTCATCCTCCCAGCAATATCGTCTTAATTTACCGGAGGAGTATAATGAATGGCTGTCCCGGCAACCGCAATCGCCCTTAGCGCCAAATGACCTGAGGATTTTGTCCCCCCGCAACGATGACTATTTTCTAATTCCCTCCGCCCAGTCTAATTCAGAGGACAGAGGGACAGGGCAACGACTTGAGTTCAAACTTGCCGCGCCGTCGAACCAACCTGTGGAGTGGCGGCTGAATGGGGAGACGCTGGCAACCCAGTCCACCGACTCATTTTTCTGGTTAATGCGTCCAGGGGAATGGACCTTAGAGGTCGCCAGCGGCGACAGGCGCGATCGCGTCAGGTTTCAGGTCCAGGTTGCCGATGATCAACCCAACCGTCGCGGATTTTCAGTCGTCGCCCCTTGACCCTGTTAACGAATTGTTCAATCTTCAATCCGCCCGCTATGCTTCAGATTACAAGGCGGACGCGCAGTATTCCGTAATTGAGGTAGCAAATGCAGGCGCAGACTCAGTAGCTTTTAGGGGTGGCGATGGGTTGGATAACCCATTCCTCGCACTTCAGGAACAGGATCCTGACAGGCTTCAACTAGCGCCGAAACTGCTGTTGCTGCCTCTGAACCGATTCGTCCTAAGGCCATAGCCGCATTCAAGCGGATGTATGAGTTCTAATTCCTTAAAGCTTCAATCAATGCTGGAACAGCGGGAGAACCTAAACGACTCAGGGCGATCGCTGCATCCTGACGAGTACTATTTCCTTCTTTCTCTAGCGCCTCAATCAAGGGGGAGACGATTACACTGGGTTCTGAGCGAATTTTCCCTAGCGAAGTAATGGCGCTAAGTCAAACCAGGTCATCTTCATCATGCAGAACTTCCAGAAGTTCAGGAATACTCTCTGCCGCTTCTGGGCCAAGTCTACCTAAATTGGCTGCCGCAATTTGCCGAATCGTTTCATTTTTATCCCGCAATTACTGTTTAGACACAACTCTTTTGGACTTGACGGATTGATCAATGTACCCATGCCAGAGAAGAGTTATGTCCCGTTTTACGTTGATAGCCTGGGTTGAGCGCTCC
Organism: Pseudanabaenales cyanobacterium; assembly: GCA_022360135.1. Lineage (GTDB taxonomy): Bacteria > Cyanobacteriota > Cyanobacteriia > Phormidesmidales > Phormidesmidaceae > JAKSDM01. The sequence goes on from JAKSDM010000313.1 coordinate 1,228, forward strand.
CAGTAAAATAGAAAGCACACCTGAGCAGGCCGCCCCAGGCAACGGAGCCGTCCCAATGGTTCAACTTCAGCCCAAACTCCTTAACACTCGTGACTTTATCGAGCACTATGGCGACAACCCCCAATACGAACTGATTGATGGAGAACTCATCGACTTGGAGCCCACAGGTATCCATGAACAGGTCGCAGGCTTCATTGGGCGGAAGCTAAATGTCGCCATCGATCAACAAAATGAATCCTACGTGATTCCCTACCGCTGCCTGGTCAAAATGTTGGGCGCCGAAACCGCCTTTCGCCCTGATGTCATCGTGCTCGACCAGTCTCAACTGGGCCAAGAACCCCTGTGGCGAAAGGAACCAGTGATATGTCGGGGAGCTTCCGTCAAACTAGCGGTGGAAGTCGTCAGCACCAACTGGCAAAACGACTATGCCCGCAAAACTGAAGACTACGCCCTGTTTGGCGTCCCCGAATATTGGATTGTGGACTACCTGGGGTTAGGGGGGCGAGACTATATTGGCGCCCTCAAACCCCCTACCCTGACCCTCTGTGTCTTAGAAGGCGATCGCTATCAGAAGCAAGTGTTGCAAGGCGGCGATCGACTGCAATCTCCTACCTTTCCCAGCCTTCAACTCACCACCGAACAAATTTTTGCCGCTGGCCAGTAGATGTTGTCGCGCCAATGCTTAACTGAGGAAGCGTTATGTCTCTCTTTAAATTGTTAGGGAATTGCGACTAATTAACATCCCATCTACCCATCCCCCCATTCACAGTCTTCTACTGGACTTTATTTTCACGCTAATCCATTAATTTGGATCAGGTGCTGAGCGATTTGCTAACGCTATTCATCAGATCCAGGTTGGCTTGAACGGCCTGTTGAAGTCGTTGGGTCAGCTGCTCCGTCGTTGTCCCCCGATCTTGTTTATATGCTTGAACATAGTCTTTAAGATTGACCGGTTCGCCGATCCGGATCAGCGCCTTGCGAGGTCCTTTGGAGACCGGTTTCTCTAGCTCAAATACCTCCTTTTCTAGGCGCATCAAGGTATCCAAAAAACGTTCTGAGGTAGGGGCCTCCGCCACATATCCATCGTAAATTGAATCGAAGTTGAGTAGGCGAACCGTGGACCGATAGAGGGTTTCAATCATCTCTTCATCCAGCGCCGCTGCTTCGGTTGGGTCGCCTATCACTGACTGAATTTTGTAAACCCGCTCCCGCAGGGGGAAGTGTGGGGCCAGGGTTAGACCGAGTTTCTGTTCACACTCAGTCAGGATATGGGTCTTGAGCTGTTCAATTCGGTGGTTCCAATCCATCTGCATCTGCGGGGTGCTGTCAATGTTGTATTCGGTCTCAAAGCGGCGAAAGACTTGCTCCGACACAGTGCGTAATCGAGGATAAAAGTCAGACGTCCTTTTGGGAATGGCTAGGGCCTTTTCTAAGCGGGTTAATGTTCGAGCAATCACAGAATGCATTGAAGCGGTATAGCGGTATTTGATCCCCACTGGCGCCAGGTACAAATCGGGGACGGCGTCTCCCTGTTTAGCCAGTTGGCTGATGGCCTGTAAGGGCATTTGGATGGCGCCTGTGCGGAAAGGCATGACTGTATCGTTTTGGTAGGAGCAGCCGCCTTCAGGAAAAATCACCAGTTTGCAGGCAGGTTGTTTGAGCAATTTGAGCGTTTGAGTGATGCTGGCGCGATCGCCCAACCCCCGACGAATCGAATAGGCTCCACCCAATTGCAGAATTTTCCCCTGCCATCCTTGAAAGCTTTCGTACGCCACAATGTAGTGAAAAAGCTGCCCCAAGCGAGCTGACAGCAGAAACAGCACAATGCCGTCATCGAAGGTGGGATGGTTGGCCAGATAGACCACCCGCTTATCTTCCAAAGCTTTCAGCTGGTCGATGTCGGTCGATTGTATGACTAACTTAATTTGATAAAAGTTGTCAGCAATCAGATAGGACAGACTCTGAAACAACCGAGTCAGCAGGGGATTCAGCTTAGGTGGATAGAAAGACAGACTGGGCGCAACAGACATAGATAACTCAGATAAACGGACAGTTGTCTTCTGGCTTTTCACAGTATTGTTGGATCGAGACAGGGTATAGGGGATTAGGATGTAGGGTTTTCTTGACGCCATCCCAGCACCCTATACCCTACACCCTTTAATTTTTTGTTGCGCGTATATACGCCAGTGTGGCCTTTAATATAGTCAGACCTCATATCCCCTTTCTATTAAACCTGCAATTTAAATTATTTAGGTCGAATAACTTTTGTCAATTGCTATGTACCAAAGGGTGCAATTTTGTAAAGTTTATAAGGATAACTTGGTAAATCATAATGGCCAGAAACTGGGTTCTCTTAGGATTAGGACCAATTGCCTTTGGCGTCGCTTTCGGCTTGAGCTTTCTTTCTGATCGAGATTTTAAACGAGCATCCTTCACTGGCGTCGCGACTCTATCCGCGGCCTATGCAGGCGGCTTAGCTGCGGTAATGCAACGTCACCCGGCAAAGCATGGCGAAGTAGACTTACAGCGCCATGCTGATCTGGCTGGACTGGTTGCGCCCATTGACACACTGAAGGCGGAGGTGAAAGAAGTTTTGCCACTGCCCACCCAACTTACAGACCTTAAAGAGCGTATTGTCGCCATAGAAGCAGCTTGTCAAGAATCTCGCATTTTTCAGGCCAACCATACATTTGTCCAATCAGAGGATATCTCGCCTACTAAGCAAAGAGAAGTCGCCATATTTTGGGATTATGAGAATATTCGATCAGCCTCTCAAGGGACAAAGGCGCCCCTGGCTGAATCTCTGATCAACTATTCTAAGTCTCAGGGACATCCACGCCGCAAAATGGTCTATGCCAATTGGCGACGCGAGAAAAGCGAGTACATTGCTCAAATATTATATGGCCTCGGCTTTGAAACGGTTCATGTTTCAACCGGCAAGCAAAATAGTGCAGATGTTAAGCTCAGCGTTGATTGCCTGGAAACAGTCACTCAATATCCAACCATCGAAAAGTTCATTATTGTTACTTCAGATCGAGATTTTGTCCCGCTTATCAATACATTAAAAAATACCTTCAAGAAAGAAGTTATTTTGGTGGGTCAAATTGATCAAGCCAGTCACCAGCTCTTACTAAGCGCCGATGATTTTATTGATGTCAAAAAGTTAGATTCTAGTGAGGAAAGTGAAACTATCAGTTATCAAGATGCACTTGAGTGTCTCGTGAAAAACGTCGCTTTTGCACCCAGTCGGGGATATAACAATACAAGTTTCGCGACGATTGACCGATCAATGCGCGCTGATCCAGACTTTTACTATCGAGGCGTTTCCTCGATCCGCAAGGATGATGGCGGCGCTTTCCGTTATTTCAAAGATTTTATTGCCGCGGCTCAGGCCACTGGCAAAATTATCGTAAGTGAGGACAAAGAACTCTCCATCGCTGAGCCTGATTCCCCAGCCACTGAATCTGAACATAGCCCGCCGCAAGACCATGGCCCCCCCCAAGACCTCAGCTCAATCACACGAGAGCAATGGCGTCTCTTAATTGATTCAATCCAACAATCTATTGCAGAAGGAGAAGCCATATCTGGCTTACCTCCAAGCTATCAACGCAACTATGGCCTCTTTTGGCCCATCGCCAAATGTGTTATCCAAACCAAAAGAAATGGCCAGTTCTCAAACCACAGTCATAAAAGGCTAGCGTACGCTATGAACCGATTGCTAGCGTTCGGCATATTAATTAAGCATGCAGACAATACCTTTGAATTACGCAACAATCTATCCAGTCAACTAGATGAATATCTCAATGAATTAGTAGAAACCTGAGTCTGACTGAGCTAGAGTCCTTGTCTCGTGGAATTTCTCAGTCTACCCAAAAGCGCCGCTATTGAATCGAATAGCAATTCTCGCTTAGGTTGAATACATTTCAGTGAAGACAGGGTAGAAGGTGTAGGGTGGAATGGCACTGAAATAAGCGTTTATAAATCGCTAAAAGACCTGATATTCCGTAGGGTGGGCATTGCCTAGGGAGTTTACTTTGAGGCATTTTCGATGGTTGAAGTTCATGCATAATTCTGATCAGACTTGATAAGTCTCTGCTGAATGGGGCAGTTCACAATACAATAACCGTCCTATAA
>JAKSDM010000002.1 GCA_022360135.1 Pseudanabaenales cyanobacterium
CGTGGTCGCTACCGGGGCGGGCTCTGCTAGCCGTCAATCTCTCGGTACAGCGGTATTCGGCGGGATGTTTATTGCGACTTTCCTCAGTCTCTTCGTTGTTCCTATCCTATATATTGTGATCAAGACACTCAGCGATCGCTTTCTCTCAAGTGGCGGTCAGAAGCTCAGGAAAACTGAGGGGGCTGACGACAAGAACGCCAAATTACCGCTTCCCTCGGGGATAAAATAGCGATTTGGAAAATGGATATTAACAGTCAGTCGGATTAGATTACTTATGGAAAGCATTGATATTGGACAGGCAGCCCAACTGGCCAGTCAACTAGCCAAGATTCAGGCCCAACTGGGCCAAGTGAGCGATCGCTTAGCAACAATCGAGGGCCAGTTAAGCCAACAATCCGCCCTCACTGAACGAATCACTCGTTTAGAAGGCAGCCAGTTACTGGTGGCTGACGCCTACCGATACAAACGGCTTCAAGACTATTTAGAAGCTGGCGAGTGGTTTGAAGCCGATGAAGAGACCATCAAACTGATCCAGGATGTTGCAGAACAGCCAGATTTGGAAGAACTAAGACCTGACGACCTTAAAAAATTTCCCTGCACCGCCCTAAAAGTCATAGACCAGCTCTGGTTAAAGAGCAGCCAAGGGCGCTTTGGCTTTAGCGTACAAGTTCAAATCTACCAAGCGCTTGGCGGCGATATAAATTCCACGATTGTGAAAGATCAGACTCTGATCGAAAAGTGGGGTGAGCGTTTAGGCTGGCGGGCAAACAACAAATGGCTTAAATGTAGCGACCTTGACTACAGCTTGAATGCCCCCATTGGCTGTCATCCCTCCCGCTGGTGGAATTCCCCCTACGGCTCCAGAATGACTAATTTTTTCTTAGCTCGCTTGTTGACCTGTCAACTCTAGGTTAGTCATTGGTCATTGGTAAAGTGACAAGTGACAAGTGACGACTGTATTCTATCTCATGAATAATTTTCCACTGTAAGTCGGTAACCCGATACAAAACTCAAAACTTTCTCTCCCATCTACTTAACTTCCCCCGCCAGTTGTTAAAAAATCTGACATGAATACTTCAGAATGTCAGCAGGATTATAGTGAATATATAGGGACCCTTTGGGGACAGTGGGGGAAGAAAAATGAATATGCGAAGCGTTCTGTTTTGCGGTCTGGTTACTTGCATGCTCGGTTCAGTATTGGGTTTGGCGTTGGCGGAAATTAACAGGGGCGATCGCAACCCAAGATCCCATCTTCACTATTCGATTGTGGGCGCTGCGATCGGCCTGATTATGGGTTCGGTGCAAGAGGCGATACGGCAAAAAGCCCGAGAAGCAGCGGATGAAGAAGATACGCTGACCTTCTAGTTATTTATTCCACATCCTGAACTTTGAAATGTCATATTCAGGTATTTATCTTGAAAGCCTTTAATACCAGTCATCGTAGGCCAGTCATCGTAGGCTAGTCAAAGGAAAGTGCGTCCATCCCATCAACATTGGAGCCCTATAGCGATCGCCCTTTGACCTTTGACCACCCTACGGCTGCTCCAAGAAAGTAATCCTCAATAAGCCCCCTTTTGAGACTCATTCTCAATTATGGCGACTGGAATGCTTTATTTATTCGTTTAAATATCCACGATGTCAGTCGAAAGGGCGAAATGTCGGTTCTAAGGTAAAACGCTTCAATACTGGCAATGCAGAAATTGCATTGGAAGGAGAGAAATATCGAATCCGGCGATAGCCTCCACAGAATTTAGAGGTTTACAATTATCATCAGAGGTTTACAGCTACTACAGATTGTCTAACTGCTAGTATCTAGCCCATCTACCTAAAGTTTCGGCTGACAAGAAACAATCGACTAGCAGTTAGACTTCTTGCAACAGTTCTCAAAGGACAAGGAAAACACCTATAGAGCTTTACTCTTTATCGAATAAGGCTTTGTCCTTTCCTTTTCCTTCATAGATTTGTCGCCAGGCATCAGTGCATAGCGACATTTCTCGATTTGGGACCTTTTGCAGGCGTTCTATTCTCGATCTTGGTTCTGCTCACGTCGATTCATATAACTGCCACTGCGGTATCACTCTAATGGCGAATAAGACAGTTTCATTCCGACTCCCCACAGAACTAGTTGAAGCTATTGAGGCTCAGGCAAAAGCAACGGGGCAGAGTAAGACCAATGTTGTGATGGCGGCATTGGCTAAATTCTACGGATGTCCATATTCCTCACCCCAATCCGTTATCTCCGAACAGGTTCAACAACAGCTGAATGAACTTAAGCATCAGATCACAATCTTATCGGAAGCAAACAAACTGCATCAGCTGATAACGGGTACAGACGCTCCAATTCAATTGAGTCCTGAAGTAGATACTGTAATCAGTTCGATACCACTCGAAGAGCGTTTAGCCTGGGTAAATAGAGTGTTAACGGAAGCGGCGCGGAAAGAACTCATGTTGCAGACAATGGAGCAGAGCATCAGCGGAGATCACTACTTAAAGTTAGTCTCCCACTCCAAAGGTTAATTGCCCACCACAAAATCTCTGCACCATACTCCGGTTTGCTGGTGATGAATACTGACTTGGATGAAATACCTAACTCAGACGATCGCAGAAAATCTGATTGTATCCTCTCAATAGCGGATCCATAACCTTAGGGGCCAAGATTCCTGATCCTGAAACTTTTTCAGGATTTAGACCTAGCTTAGCTTATCAGAGATCTTAGCCAGATAGATAACCAGGTGGATACCTCTGATCATCCACCTGGTGCTGTCAAATGACTAACCATAGGATAGTAGTGTCAATCGATACGCTTAACCGAGACTAAGCGTAATCCTTTAAAACTAAAACTAATTAATTGAGGTATCAGACTCCAAGGAGGTCAATAAGGTTGGAAAAAATCAACAGATGCGAAACACTTTCTATACACTTTTGTAACAATTTCCATAATTATCAGGTTGTCAGCCTGAAACCTGAATAGAGTAGATTAAATTTCAGCAGAGATTTAATACAATCAACTTCTGAGACGGGACCTTTCCTCCTAGGCAGAAGGTTTTGTATAACTCAAATTAGATTGCCATCAGTGATTATTTCCACCAATCCCATAATTAATCAGAGATTTAATGTACTAGAATCCACATAATTTAGGTCCATTCAGGGGATACAGATTTCTCGTTAGCAGTTTATTAAATTAGCAAGTTAAATGTAATGGCTTATGTGTTAGTGGTTGATGATTCTCGTGTAGAGCGCCGAATTCTCTCAGAAATCTTGCAGCGGAGTGGGCTAAATCTGATAGAGGCTGATGATGGTGTTGACGCCCTAGCTGCAGTCAGGACAGATCCTCCCAGTCTAGTCACCCTAGATGTCGAAATGCCCAGAATGGATGGCTACGAAGTTTGCCGTCAACTCAAAAGTAATGTGAGGACTCAGCATATACCCATCATTATGTGCACGAGTCGAGGCCCGGATCTAGACCCTTATTTTGGCACAGACCAAGGTGCAGATGCTTACCTTAAAAAGCCATATAAGCGAGCTGAACTGGTTGAAACAATCAAGCAATTGATATCGGATGGTGGAACTCCGAATTCCACGCCTAAGGCGAGTTGATTAATTGTCAAAGATCGATTACTAATCAAAGACAAAGTTGCCTACTCTCCCTAATACGAGAAGTTGACCCCCGACCCACCAGGTAGAACACATCAGCCGCCGCTTGCTGCTGGGATCAACGGTACACCCGCCGCAAAATCTACTTATGATCTCAATAGCTGTGCCCTCGAATTTTCATGAATTTCAACGCTATTCTGATTCAGCTTGTCGGACTTTCGTGCCTATTAATTTTGTTCAGAGTCTCCTCTATCCCTCGAGGCTGGGTTATTGTAGCTGGACTCATCCTGATAGTGCTGGCGGGAACTTATTTGCTTGCGCCTACCTGGGCGGGAATCATCAGCGGCAGCCTCTGGGGAATGTTGATCATACTTCCGTGCCTTGGCTTAGCTTGGGTAAACCGACTCGTTGCTCA
>JAKSDM010000843.1 GCA_022360135.1 Pseudanabaenales cyanobacterium
CATTGTCAAACTCAAAGGCATCGTAGGTTACCCCATCAATGACTTCATTGTCTCCAACATAGTATTGGGATTCGTTGTTCCAGGGGCTGGTTCTGCCATCATAATGATTGTGGTGGGTGTAGCGGGTATTCCACTTGGCGGTATCGATGGTTTCTAGGGTAAATTCTTCGCTGAAAACCAGCTCCCACTTCTCATCGGCAGCAGGGTCCCAAGGGTAAACAACCGGGCTATCGGTGTACTTCATATAGCTGGCGTCTAACACCAAACTGTCAGGGGAAAGATGCTCAACCACTGCGATGAGTTCGTCTGTGGCGTCGTAGACGCCGTTCCCATTGGCGTCAAGAAGGATACCTGCTGTATTGGTGTCAGCATAGTCAGGAAGCAGGTCTCCCGTGATGCTAGCCACAACATAGTCGGTGGCAGTGCCGTGCAACTCCAGGGTATCTTCTAGGCGGTTAAAGTCGCGGAGAATTGCATAGTCAGCGGCGCCCAACGTAGTGGAGTCGTTATCGTTGTAGAAAGCACCGGCCTGATCACCAAGGACGAACGCGTCTTGACCAGCTCCACCCACCAAGAGGTCGATAGAGCCTGTTCCCGTTGCACCTACTCCGTTGAGGCGATCATCGCCGTCTTCCCCGTAAAGCTGATCGCTGCCAGCGCCCCCTTCCAAGATGTCATTACCGTTGCCGCCATCCAGGGTGTCATTGCCACTGCCCCCCTTTAGGGTGTCCTGGCCGTCGTACCCATAAATGTAGTCATTGCCACGATTTCCCTGGAGGTTGTCGTCGCCTAAGCCGCCGTTGATATAGTCGTTTCCACCATTACCAACAATAGTGTCGTCGTGATTTTCCCCAAAGATTGTGTCGCCGCCTGAGTTTCCTTCTATGGAATCATTGCCGTCACCACCGTAAATGGTATCGCCGTCTTCATTACCCTGGATAATATCGTCGCCAGCCCCTCCATAAATCGTATCTTCATCCGCACCCCCGTAAATTTCATCGGTGTCGCTGCCGCCGTAGATGAGATCGCGCCCTCTGCCGCCACGGAGTATATTGCGACCGCCTTCTCCGAAGATTTCATCATCACCGTCGCCACCATCAATATCATCGTCGCCATCACCACCGAATAAGCGATCGCGACCACGTCCCCCCCTTAGCCTATCTCTACCAGGACCGCCAAAGATCTCATCGTCGCCCTCCCCCCCATCGACATCATCATCGCCATCGCCGCCAAATAACTTATCTACACCTCTCCCACCGCGGAGGATATCCTTGCCGAGCCCCCCATAGATTTCATCGTCGCCATCGCCTCCGTCGATCTCATCATCGCCGATATGGCTGTAGAGCTTATCGTTTCCGCCTTTACCATTAACAACATAATCAACGTTGTCTTCCCAGCCGCCCCAGATATCATTACCTTCTGTAAGATAAGAAATAATTTTTTTAATCCGTTCCACTTTCCGATTCTCTATAGTTTATTCAGTCGTCGCCATTGAAAGCTTGGAGAGATGTGATGCCGCATCTCTCCAAGATGACATTTACAGATTGGAGTTGACGTTAGATATACAAGAACGAAGTATCTGATAGGTTCATTCCTGATACGCCCTCCACAACTGCAATTAATTCATCTCCTCCACTCAAAGTTCCAGTTCCGTCACTATCGAGATGAATTTGGGTTCCAGAAATCGTAGAACCTAAGATATAATCACCAGCCAAGCCACCGAG
>JAKSDM010001159.1 GCA_022360135.1 Pseudanabaenales cyanobacterium
AAGTGATTTCAATCAGCCGGATCCCTCCCGCCGCTGTCGCCCAAGCCATCTGAACCCCCACCTCAAACCGAGGCGCCCGGATCACCGCGATCGCACGATGCTGTTTCAGTTGGCCCAACCATTTTTCTCTCAGCATGGGGAAGAAAAAGACAGGAGCAGAGGAGGCAGGGGAGGCAAGGGGAGATGGGGAAGATGGGGGAGATGGGGAAGATGGGGGAGATGGGGAAGATGGGGGAGATGGGGAAGCTCAAATCCAAAATCTAAAATCTAAAATCCAAAATCTAAAATCCAAAATCTAAAATATCATTCACAACCCCATTCTCCCCAATTAAAAAACGAGAGCGACGTAACAGTGTAGTCGCTCCCATTCAATGCCAGGTTAAATTAGCCGATTTCTAGAATTCTAGGATTTCTTGAATTTAGACAATGGCGGCCATCTTTACTTCATTATTAGCGAGCAACTGTTGAAGTTCATCGGCATCGACAGTTTCTTTTTCAACCAACATGCCTGCTAGTTGATCCAAAACGTGACGGTTGCCGATTAAAACTTGTTTAGCCCGACGATACGCCTGATTGACCAGATCGCTAACCTCTTCGTCAATGGTAGAGGCTGTCTCCTCAGAGAAGTCGCGCTCAGCGCCAATATCCCGACCGAGAAACGGGTTGCCTTGATGACGACCTAAGGCGACGGGGCCGAGGCGGTCACTCATACCGAAGCGAGTGACCATTTGACGAGCGACCCGTGCGACTTGCTGCAGGTCATTGGAGGCGCCAGTTGTCACCTCTTCTTCACCGAAGATAATTTCTTCAGCGATCCGACCGCCTAGCGCCACTGCCATTTGGTTTTGCAGGTAAGAGCGGGAATACAGACCTGACTCCATCCGATCTTCACTGGGTGTGAACCAGGTCAACCCGCCAGCGCGGCCACGCGGGATAATGCTGATTTTCTGAATCGGGTCGTAATCAGGCATCAAGGCGCCGACCAGAGCATGGCCTGCTTCGTGATAAGCGACCAAGGACTTGCGCTTCTCGCTCATTACCCGGTCTTTTTTCTCGGGACCAGCCAGCACACGATCGATCGCATCATTAACCTCATCCATTGAAATCTCGGTGAAATTACGACGGGCGGCAAGGATGGCGGCCTCATTCAGCAAGTTGGACAAATCGGCGCCGGTAAAACCGGGGGTCCGACGGGCGATTTTCTCCAGATCGACATCCTTAGCAAAGGTTTTACCCCGAGCGTGGACCTTGAGAATCTCCAGACGTCCTGCATAGTCAGGCCGATCCACAACCACTTGGCGATCGAAACGCCCTGGACGCAATAACGCGGCATCCAAGACATCAGGCCGGTTAGTAGCGGCAATGATGATGATGCCAGTGTTTCCCTCAAAACCATCCATTTCAGTTAAAAGTTGGTTAAGGGTTTGTTCCCGCTCGTCATTACCCCCGCCTAAACCAGCACCACGCTGACGACCTACAGCGTCGATCTCATCGATAAAAACGATACAGGGTGCGTTCGATTTGGCCTGCTCAAACAGGTCCCGCACCCGCGAAGCGCCCACTCCAACAAACATCTCCACAAATTCAGAACCAGATATAGAGAAGAAGGGAACCCCCGCTTCTCCGGCCACTGCTCTTGCCAGGAGGGTTTTACCGGTTCCAGGCGGGCCAACTAGAAGGACGCCTTTGGGAATCTTGGCGCCCACAGCGGTGAACCGATCTGCATTCTTGAGGAAGTCAACCACTTCGGCCAATTCCAATTTGGCTTGATCAATCCCCGCTACGTCCCCAAAGGTAACTTGGGTTTGAGGCTCCATTTGCACTCGGGCCTTAGACTTGCCAAAGTTCATCGCCTGACTGCCTGGACCACTTTGAGCTCGGCGCAGAACAAAGAACAGCACTACCAGCAACAGAACTGGAATCAGGAGAGTGCTGAATACCCGAACCCAAACACTATCGTCATTTTGCGGTAGAACGACAATATCCACATCG
>JAKSDM010001235.1 GCA_022360135.1 Pseudanabaenales cyanobacterium
GAAGCTGCAGACCGCATGGTGGAAATTCTGCAAAAAGCCGAATCTGAACCGCTGCTCAGTTTTCTAATTGATGAGGCCGATCATTTGGTTGCCCATGAACTCGGTCTAATTGATGGACTAATGATCAATCAACAACAGGCTGAACTCAAGCAACGTATAGAGGCGAATTGGGTCGATCAGTTGCTACTAGATGTCCAGCTTCATCCCAGAAAGCTGCAGCAGTTTCTAAAGGATCAAGGTCTTTACGAAGGTGCGATTGATGGCATTTGTGGTCCAGCCACGGAGAATGCAACTGCAATTTTTATGCAAAGTTGTTGTGGATAAGGGGAACAGGGGAGCAGGGAAGGCAGGAGGAGCAGAGGAGGCGGGGGAAGATTAAGAGAGGCAGATGAAACCTTAACTCCCCCTGCTCCCCCTGCTCCCCCTGCCTCCTCTGCTTCATTCAGAGGATAAACCAGCCTCATCCGCAGCCGCAGCCGCTATCTGTCGCCGCCGTCTGCGGCGATAGCACTCTGGCGGCGGCAGGTCAATGGGATTGGAAGAGAGCATCGTATCGCCCGACTGGGTTGTATAGAGCAGGGGTAAGTCCTTTTCAGGATCCGACATCTCAATGATTTCAGAAAATATTTTGATATCAGCTTTACTCACGTAATTTCTAAGATATTTGCGGGGCACATATTCGATCGCAATGGTTGACTCGGAACTCGGACCGGCGAAAAGGAGACCGCGTCCATGGGTTTGATACCCTTCCCAGGCCATTGCTCCCAACAGCTCCCCATATGCCGATACGAAATCCGCCGTCTCCTCACCGGAGTCGTAGAGCGATTGCTGTTTAGGGGTTGCCTTAAAGAGAGAGGTGAGTCGGCTTAAAGGAGACCGAGACTCAGTTTTTTCCGGCGGGGAGGATGACCGTTGGGCCAAAGCAGGAACGTCTGCTCGAATTGACTGCTGTTTTGTCCGAATAGGCTTGTTGACATCTGGAGAGGCCTGACCTGCTGTTTTTCCTGACCGGCGTTGTTGACGGAGTTTTGCTTTACGTCCCATTGTCTGAATTTTAAAAGACTGATCCTGATCCAATCTTCTCGCATCTTAAGGCGATTTCCAGGAACAAAAATACCAGCACTGCGGTGCGTTACGCTTCGCTAACAGCACCCTACAAAAGGTAAATTCTTTTCTGGAAATCTCCTAGGTTCTCTTGCTTCCTGGCATTGGATATGGCATAGAAATTTCAATTTACAGATCAACCGGATGTTGTCCATAAAACGGCAAGACTTTTGACCAATGGGGTCGCTGTCCTTGTCGCCAGCCATGATCAGCCAGGGTCAGAACATGTTTAACGGAAGCGGCTAAGCCGCCTTCCGCCTTAATCAGGTGATAGTCCGTCGGCCAACTGTTGAGTTTCTCCAGCCAACTCTCTTGGGTTAAAACAGTATCGGGAAATAGGGGGATTAAGCCAGAGTGATCAGAGAGTTGATAGAGGGCGCCGAATAATTCTCCCCGTTGAGCTGGCAGTTGTACAGCGATATCGGGGAAGCGTCCTGCAGCATAGTGAATTAGGCGCGATCGCGCCCCCTCTGCCAACGCAGCTAAGGTTGACACCCCAAACAGTGGAATCTCCAATTGCTGCGCTAAGGTACGAGCAGTCACCACTCCAATCCGAGTCCCCGTAAAACCGCCGGGGCCTGTTACAACTGCAATAAAGGTTAAATCCCGCCAGGTTTGAGGTTGGATAAAATCTGCCAAATAAACGTGTAGGCGGCTAGAGAGATCGCGTCCTAGCGGCCAAACCTGATGGCGAAACTCCCCCCTAAAGTCGCTGATAGCAAGCCCTAACTCGGGGCTAGTCGTATGGATGGCAAGACCGAGCACTGTCTCTACCCATGTCCTTTACCATCAGGCATGATCGCTTGACTCAGATCAGCGCCTTCCAGGTTGACATTGTCTAAGGTGACATCCTGAAGATTAGAGCCCTTTAGGTTGGCGCCGCTGAGGTTAGCGCCAGTCAGATTCAAGCCGCTTAAATCCTGCCCTTCCAGGTTGGCGTTGGTTAAATCCGCCCCACTCAGGTTGGCGTTGGTTAAATCCGCCCCACTTAGATTAGCACTACTCAGATCGGCGCCCAATAGAGTCGTATCAAAAAGACTGGCGTTAGATAAATTAACATCTCTCAAACTAGCCCGATTTAGCCGAGCGCCACGTAGGTTAGCATGGCTCAAATCGGCATGACTCAGTTCAGCATTGATCATCCTAGAATCGCTGAGATTAACCTGGCTGAGATTCGCCCTGCTTAAATCAGCCCGCTGCATCTCCACTCGCTTGAGGTTGGCGCGGCTAAGATCTGCATTAACCAGGTTAGCCCGGTTCAGATCAGCGCCAATCAAACTAGCCTGAGTTAGATTGGCGCTGTCCAAATTAGCCGCCTTCAAATCTGATCGATTCATCGAGGCGCCGTTTAGAATAGCCTGACTCAGGTTGCTTCCGCCTAAATCTGCTCCGAGTAGATTGGCTTCCGTCAGATTAGCTTCACTCAAATTCACCTGATTGAGGTCCGCCCCACTCAAGTCGGCCTTTAGCAGAACAGCCTTGTGAAGGTCCGCTCCGGTTAGAGAAGCGCCGATCATATTAGCCCGAGTCAGATCAACTCCCCCAAGATTGACAGCGCCAAGGCTTTGGTTGCTGAGATTCGCTTGAGTCAGATCGATACTGGCTGCCGCATTTTTCTCTCGCCATTGGTTCCAGCTGCTAGCGCCTTGTCTTAGCAGCGTCAGATACTCCTCGTTTGCCATGATGCCGCTCCCCTTTCAGCCGCCAGCAGTAATCATTACATAATTCAGTCAAACCCTCTCAATTTACCAAGTAGGTTTCATATTACAAACTTTATACGCTTATCTTTAATTGGTTACTTTTCATCCTTCATCTTCCCCATCTCCCCCTAGCTTTACACGAGATCTTTTGGGTGAGGCAGGGGGTATAAGGGTGTAGGGACCCTATTTTATCCTCTCCGCCAGGTCCTAAACTGACCTGTCTGGCTGACACTGATGAGGGTTTGACTATCAGGACTGAAGGTCAGAGAAATGACTGCCTCTGTGTGGCCTGTTAGGGTTGCGTAAGGTTCGCCCTGAGGCAGTGACCAAAGTTTGATAGTGGTGTCGTAGCTGCCAGTTGCTATGGTTTGACCATCGGGGCTGAGGGCGATCGCGCCAATCGGCAGGAGATGGCCGGTCATATGGGTATAGGGATTAATCAATCCTCCTGTTTTTGGGTTACGCAGCTGCAGACGGGTGTCCCAACCTGTACTGATCAGGATTTGGCTGTCGCAGGTGAAGGCAATGGCGCCCACCCGACCTCGGTGACCGGATAAGGTGCGGAGCAGTTCTTGTGTCGCCAAGCGCCAGAGCTTGAGCAACCCATTTGTATCTCCGCTTGCCAAGGTTTGACCATCGGCGCTCAGGGCGATCGCAGCAACCTCCGCCCGATGATCCAAAAAGGTATGAATCAGTTCTCCTGTAGCCAGTCGCCAGCACTTGAGGGTTCGATCCTGACCACCGCTAATCAAGATGGGCGGATCGGAGGCGATCGCCACAGCCGTTACTGGCTGGGTATGCCCTGTCAGCACCTGTCTTAGTTGCGCAGTTTTTCCCTCAAGTCGCCATAGACGGACGCCGCCATCCCAACTGCCGCTGACCAGAGACTGACCATCGGCGCTGATAGCAATTGATGAGACGGATTGGCTATGGCCAGAAACACGGTGACCCAACGTCGGCTCTCCTGTCATATCCCAGAGCTGAAGTGCGCCATCGTTGCAGCCTACCGCTAGCATCTCGCCGTCTGGGGTCAAGGTGATGGCGTTAACCTCAAAAGGAAGAGCGCCCTCAGCGGTCCAGTTGTGCTGCAAGCGCCAAACCGGACGCTGTCCCTGTTTGGATGTTTCCTTCAGCCTCGAGACTATGGGCGCTATCTCTGCTGCAGGCTGATCGATGTCCCAAATCTCGGCTAGATCCTTCAAGGCGGCAGTCGCCGATGGATAGCGATCGTGCTCTGAAGGTTTGAGCAGTCGATTCAGGAGTGTCGCCAGGGCGTCGCTAACGTCCGTAACGACGCTACGCCAAAACCATCTCCCCGTCATTCCATCAAACAGTTCAAACGGTGAAAGTCCTGTAAGCAGATGAATACAGGTGACTCCCAAGCTATAGAGGTCACTAGCGAAGGTCGCCTTCCCCATCAGCTGTTCCGGGGCCGCATACTCTGCACTACCCACTAGGGTTCCTGTCCTCGCCAGGGCGGTTTGGGACACTTGCTTCGAAGCCCCGAAATCCGCAAGCACCCAGCCTTTTTCACCTGGACGACGAATCAAATTATGGGGCTTGATGTTGCGATGAATGAGGCGATGATCGTGTAAAAACTGGAGTAGTGGCAGGATATTACCCAATAGTTCACAGATTTGCGCTTGGCTAAAAATTCCGTTCTCTTGGAGCTGTTGAGCTAAACTTTGACCGACGACAAATTCTTGTACCAGATATTGGTTACGCCCCCGTTCGAAATAGGCTAACAGGTCAGGTATCTGGGGATGCTCCGCTATGGCGTCTAACTGCATAACCTCGCGCCTAAACCTTTCCATGGCCTGTTCAATGGCATAGTGGTTTTCTCCCTTAGGGGGCAAAACTTTAATCAGACAGCGAGGCTGGACAATTTTCTGCCGATCAAGCCCCATAAACGTCTTACTATTTCGCCCGCGGCCCAGCGGTTGAATAGCTTGATAGCGATCGCCCAAGCGCAACCGCCACCCACAGTTCTGACAGAAGGTGTGATTATCTGGATTTTGCGGTTTTTCACAAACAGGATTGAGGCAGTAGATGGGCATAGGTATGCTGGATCCCTTCAAATATTGGTTCTCCGTCAGTGATGAAGAAAAATGATGAAGAACAAGAACGGCAATTTCAGGCATTGACTTTCTGAATCTGCCCTGCAAAATTAATTTTATGTAAATTTTTTATAAAGTTTTTCAGTTTGCAATACAGGTTGGCCTGCAAATTGGCTCATTACAGGTTAAAGTTCTTCGATATGAGGTTTACGCCGCCCAGGGGACTGAGCCTGGAAATGGAGGCCTTATCAAGGTATTTCAGAGGCGGCCTATAGACTCTTAAAAATTGGTAAACTGTGGTCATCTGCCCATGTAGGCTGGTTTTCGTGAAAAAATATAAACTTAAGTAACCTACAATGATGGTTTCAGTAAAATCTACTCGTAAACCCTCTTAACCGAAGTTAACGAAATTCATTTTCTTTTGTATATTTGGCGGCACATAATATGAAACATTTTGTGGCTGTAAATGGCGCAGTCAATGCTTTTGAGCCAAACTGACGAATCTGATAGGGATTTATTGAAGGTGTTTATCCGAGTCCTATCCTATCCTTGCTCACACTGAGCTTATTTCTAGTTTTCGATCGCGTTTACGCCTTATAGCAGTTGCTAGTTAGGCATTGGCTGATTTATTCCTCGGCTAACCGACCTAGGGTCAATAGCTCCCATTGAGAGTCTGGTTTGTGAAAACCAGATTCGTGGGTTTTTTCAGTTCTGACTGCATTTAAAAAAGTTAATCCGCCGCAACTGGTTCCGACAAACCTCTGCGGCGGTTAACTCCCAAATCGTGAAAGGAGTTATCGATCCATGCTCTCACAGTTTAGTGATGCGATCGCAACTGGCGCTTCAGCTAATCACAATTACCCTGCTCTTAGCAAGACGACTCATCGCTCAGACAAATCCAACCTTCGTAATAGTTGTCGCTCCGTCAAGCAAACCATTATCCGGGCCCAAAATCGCCTATACCGGCTTTGGATTGGCGCAGTCATCCTGCTTATACTTTTGACCATCACGAATGTTGTTACGACGGTTTCTAAATCCGCCATTCACACCCAAAAGCAAGCGCTTTGTAGCCAAGTCCGCCCGAATAATTCCACCAACCAAAGTTTGCAGGCCATGATCGATTTACCGTAGAGCATCAGACTTAGATACTGAAGCAAGCGCAACACGTTTACTGAACCCGACCATCGTTCAAATCCATCAAGCTGTTGGAAGGGATCGTTGAGACCTTCTTTGGAGTTGTGTATCAAATACTTGACAAATCCCATGACTGGGAGAAGAAAGCCGAAATCAAAATACCTCTCCTTAGGAAGAGGGATTTTGGGTGAGGGAGTTTGAGGCAACACAACAAGCCCATTCATCCCTCAGTTAAGTAATGCCCGCTTTGCTAGCGCACGACCACATTCTCTAAAAGCTGAACGAGTTCTTCGGAAGGAATGTCACCAGCGATCGTAATAATTGATTCCCCCCTCATATACGTTATCCGATTAGGTAGCTCTCCAGGCATATCAGTTGTCACAGAGATTCCACCCTCTTCTGTATCACCTAAAATTAAATTCCTATCAAGAGCAGCTTGAGAAGGAGTAGATATCGAAATAGAAACTTTACCTTCGTCGCCAATATAAGTCACGACTGACCGAATAGCAAATGAAACTTCATTACTGTCCTCAAAATCTGGAGAAGTTTCAAATTCTTGAAGTAAAATGCGATTTCGTAAGCCAGTAGGTAGATTTTCAATGATAGCTATCTCATTCCCCAGGGGAGACTCAATTGAGTCGTTACTAGCTACCTCAAAAACTATTGAGTCGTTACTAGTTATCTCATCAGCTGTGGTTTCGTCGGGAGGAAAAAGAGGCGGTGGGGCAATAGGACCATCAAAGGGAGGCCTAATTGTAGTGTCTGATGGTTCTGAATTGTCTAACGATTGTGCACGAAGTTTAGATGCCAATGGATAAGCACAAATGAATGTGATAAGCATCAGGAAAATTGTTGGTTTCAAGGCGCTATTTTTCATTCTGTGTCACATCCATAGTAAATAGATGGGTTTGTTAGATTCATTCTAAGGACAACTCCTTGTTTCACCCTCGGCTCTGAGCCACGGATAGTTAAACACTCGTCCAGTACTCGTTGCCACAAGGTTGCCAGTAACATTACTAGAAATTCTCGCGTAGGAAACTTCAAATTCCTCGGCACCTGTCCGACTATTCCCAGAATAGGTCGATGCTTTCTGAATCCATTCAGAACCATTCCATCTCCACTGGTAAGCAAAAACTTCCTCTGCAGTATTGTTTGAACTGTTAGGCCATAACAGTCACGTAGGGTGGGCAAAATCATCACAGATTACTCCACGCAAATAGCAGAAGATTCACATTGCCTACCATTTCGGTAAGGCTGGTGAGTATCAGCGACTTAATTATATTATTCAGTAGCGAAAGTTGGGCGCTGGTTCAGTCTAATTCAAAGCTAGAATCCTTGTATAGAAGGCGTTACAGCGTTTAGAGATCAGAAAAGAGGTTAACCCCAAATCAGAGCAATTCTAATGATATGTCAGGAATTTTAGAAATAGCTAATGAGAATAGTCTCAATAAGCTGACAGCCATAGATTTGATGAGAATTTCTCTATTCCTTGCTCTGCAAGACTTCTATGATCTAATCAGACTGAACCAGTGCCTCCCACGGAGATATAAAACTATGTCAACGTTCCAATGGCGTCCCTTTCTCGAACAGTACAGTCGCGAACTTCTCGCCTTCTCTGACATCCGCGCCAAAGTTTCCGACGACGTAATTCAGTCTATCTGGATGGGTTATGAGCCCGCCGCTGCGGAAGATATTGACGAATTAGAATCTCGCATCGGCGCTCAACTTCCTGATTCATACAGGCAGTTTCTGGAGACCTCTAATGGGTGGCGCTCCAGTGGTGGATCTATCTATGAAATTTTCCCTACCAGGAAAGTCCAGTGGTTTCGCACCAACAACCGAGAATGGATTGACGCCTATCTTGAACCAGCGAAAGAAGAGCCTTTGCTTTCAATAGATGAACATTGCATATATGGTGATAACCAAGACCCATGTAGATTTCGACTGGAGTATTTGGAATCAACATTACAGATTTCAGAGGAGGGAGACTCAGCGGTCTATCTGCTTAATCCTGAAATCAAGACTTTTGACGGTGAGTGGGAAGCTTGGTTTTTTGCTAACTGGTTAGCTGGTGCAACTCGATATCCTTCGTTTTGGGATCTGCTGCACGCAGAATGCCGCTCTGTAATTGCCATGAGGGAAGAAGAATCAAGGCGATTCCACTCGGAATACTAGATCGATACGCTACCCCACAAGATGTCCGGCCTTCTCGATAGATTAGGCTCAAAGATAGAGTCGTGGCGTGACATCCAACAACATGAATGTACAAAAGATCAAGCAGCTTTCTTGCCGTACTATAGCGAAATTATTGAAGCATTGATCGATGCTCGATCTGAAGTGCAGGCAATCTCCACAAATGTTGAACCTCAATTGCTTTACGATCAACTCCTAGCATTTGCCGAAGAGTTAGAAAATCGATGGCAAGCTGAAATGCGTCCCAACGAATGCCGAGGTCGCGCAGAAGGTTATCGAGAAGCGATGGGAATTATTCGTTGGTTCTTAGATGTTTGACAATTTCACCTATGGAGGAGAGAAGGCCAGCCAGCCCATCGCTTTGAAAAATGGATTCCGAAGATTTCTCAGGGAATCCATGTCTAATAGCAGGCAGGGCTATTTCATTCTGAAAATGCGCTTGAGTGTTTCTAAACCGTACTTGCACCGTCGTTCAGTCTGAGCCATATTGCTGAACGCATTCGAACGGTATAAGTTCAAAGCAAAATTACGTGCAACCGCGAAGCTCTGA
>JAKSDM010000055.1 GCA_022360135.1 Pseudanabaenales cyanobacterium
CAGAATCCTCTCATATAGTCTGCAGAGGTTAAGAAAGGTAATACCAATCGGAAATGAAGATGAGCATAAAAGGGAGCGAATTGTTGCCCTAAAATGCAGCTTGCAGCAGGGCATCCAGAATGAAATCAAAGGATGTTAGCGATTGTACCTGTGATACACTTAGCTGACTCAATTCCCGGTTCACTCGTTGTCGAAGAGCATCTAACGATGGAAAGTTTTCTCCCTTCCATTGCCCTTTGAGATGTTGCCAGAGTCGCTCAATCGCATTGAGTTCGGGACAATGGGGAGGCTGAAAAATGGGAATGATATTCTCTGGTCAATCTAATTTCTTCGCCCGATGGGCCGGCGCTCCATCCAATTGCATCACCACTACGGTGTCTCCCAACTGTTGAGAAAGCTCATCCAAAAACTGTTGAAAGTTCTCACCATTGAGGTTGTCGTAGGATTGAGTCCAATGCCAACCACTCAGTGGCTCCACCACCCCATAGAGCCAGAACGCTTCCCGGGGTCATTCAACGGCTGCTTTGGGCTTAACCCCTTTGGCCGTAATCACTCGTTTGGTCTCTGTTTTGCGACCGATGCGACTCTCGTCCTGAGCCAAGTAGCGCAATTGGGGAATGTTCAGGAGGGCCTGTAACTCCATCAACGCGAGTTGAAAGTTTTTTTAAATTCCTCGATCGCGCCCGAGGCCTGTTTGAGACTCTGCGGTCTTGGGACCTTGAGTTTAGCCTTTAACTTCTGACTCACAAAGCGATTGACCGTATCGTACTTGAGGTCTAACCCACACTCCTGCTTCAACCACTCAACAATCGCGCCATAGCTACTGAAGAGGGCTTCAGTAGCCAACCGTTGCTTCAGTTTCTCCAGCGCCTCGCCCTGAATTTTAGGCGCTGCTCCGGGGGCTTTTTTCTCTTCTAACAGAGCCGAAAGCCCACCGCTTCGATAGACCGCCAGCCAACGGGTCAGGGTGGCTGGGCTACGGCTTAAACGCTGATTCAATTCTTTCCTCTGGCTGATCTGCCCAGTTTTGATCCACCAAAGCATTTGCAGTCTTTCTTTTCGAGCACCGCTTTTAGCTTGCTTGAGGTTTTTCTCCAGGTAGTCAGCAGTTTTGGCAATTTCGAGGACGAAGGGACGCGCCATATCCACACCTATCTTGGTAGAAGCACCTTTAATTATGCTCCACTTCATTTCAGATTGGTATTAGTGCTATACCCAATTGGATGAAACTGAACTACTCAATCGGGTAATTGACAGTTTGCCTTAGTCGTGCAGAAAACTTTTCTCTGTCAATCCCCTCACAGAGATTGTGTTCGTTAACCTCAGGGCTGGTTTCCAGATAAGCGCGCACCCAGTCACAGGCCCGAGCCAATAATTGATTAGTGGTTTCGACCTGCCACAGGCGGACTGTCCGGTCGGCTGAGGCAGTGGTTAGTAATTGACCATCAGGGCTAAACTCAACACTTAAAACGCCGCGTTTATGTCCTGTAAATTGAGTGAGTTCATTACCTTGCAAGTCCCATAAGCGGACTGTCTTGTCCTCAGATGCGGTGGCCAGAATCTGACCATTCGGACTAAAGCTGACACCCCAGACCTTGGCCTCATGGCCAATGAATTGGACCAGTTCGTTGCCTTGCAAGTCCCATAAGCGAGCAGTTCCGTCATAGGAAGCGGTTGCTAAGCTTTGACCATCAGGACTGAAGTTGACAATGCCGACCTCAGCCTCGTGGCCGATAAATTGGATTAGTTCGTTGCCCTGTAAGTCCCATAGGCGAGCGGTTTTATCATAGGAGGCCGTGGCCAAGTATTGGCCATCGGGACTAAAACGGACACCCCAAATCTGAGCCTGATGGCCAATCAATTGAGCCAGTTCGTTGCCCTGCAGATCCCACAAGCGGGCTGTTCCATCCGCCGAAGCGGTGGCTAGGAACTCGCCATTGGGACTGAGGTGAACGCTCCAAACCCCATTCTCATGGCCATTAAATTGGGTCAGTTCATTGCCCTGAAAATCCCACAAGCGAGCAGTTCCATCCTCTGAAGCAGTGATCAAAAATGAGTCAATCTCCCCTGACGGTAGGCTAACGCCATCGGGACTAAAGCTGACATCCCAGACTGCAGCCGTATGCCCGCTAAATTGAGTCAGTTTGTTGCCCTGCAGATCCCATAAGCGAATCGTCCCATCCGCTGAGGCAGTGGCCAAAAACTGGCCATCAGGGCTAAAACTCGCCTTCCAGACGGAATCTCTATGTCCTCTGAGAATGGGTTTTTCGGTCCTAGTGTTGTCCCATAAGCGAATAGTGCCGTCGCCTGAGGCTGTGGCCAGGGTTTGGCCATTGGGACTAAAACTAAAACTCCAAACTTCATAATCGTGTCCGCTCAGTTGAGTCAGTTCGTTACCCTGTAAATCCCAAAAGCGAACCGTCCCATCTGTAGAAGCGGTGGCCACAGTTTGGCCATTGGGACTAAAACTGATTTCCCAAATCTCAGTTTGATGGCCTTGAAATTGCGTCAATTTGTTACCGTGCCAATCCCACAAGTAAACCGTTCCGTCATTTGAAGCGGTGGCCAGGATCTGGCCCATAACGCCTGACGGCAGCGGAACGCTAACGGGACTGAAGCTAACCCACCAAACCTCAGTCTCATGCTCAATTAATTGGGCGGGTTGGTCGCCTTGTAAATCCCATAAGTAAACTGTCCCGTCATACAAAACTGTGGCCAACCTCTGGCCGTCAGGGCTGAAGCTGATCTTCCAACCCAAATATTCATTCGCTTTGGATTGAATCGGTTGGTTATTTTGTAAATTCCACAACCGGACTGTATTATTGACCGCGGCTGTCGCCAGCGTCTGGCCATCGGGACTAAAGCTAATACTGGTGATGGCGCCATCATCCCCTTTGAGGGTGGTCAGCATCTGGCCGTCAAGATCCCAGAGTTTGGCGTCGCCATTGTGCAAGGCGGCGGCCAACCTCTGGCCATCCGGACTAAACTGGATCTCACTGACGGCGTCTTCATGAGCCATTTCTGTCAGTAGGTGGAGTTCGTTTCCCGCCACAGCCCACAACCGAATCGCGCCGTCATAGGAAGCCGTAGCCAGCGTCTGACCATTGGGACTAAAGCGCACCCGCCAGACCGCATCCACTTCAATCCGATTGCGTTCCTTAACGTTAACGGCTTGTCGCAGGACGGCTAGCACCTCATTCTCTAGTTGTGCAGTGGGGGCCAAAAGCCATCGCAACCACTTCAGTTCATGGGCGGCGTGCAAGCTTTGGAGCACCGCATCGAAATCTCGATTTAGCGTCAAGTCTACTTTGGCGGATGCGATTAGAGCCCGAGCTTCGTTGATTTGCGAGGCTCTCAATTGCACGCCCGCAAAGAGTGAGAGCCCCGCCATCAGCAATACGCCGATGATCACACGTCGGGTGGTCCGCTGAGCCACTTTACGAGCCTGGCGCTCCTGCGCCAACTGGCGCTGGCGCTGGGCTTCTTCCTGCCTCAGGAGACGGGTTTGGAGATCTGTACTGGCCTCAATAAAGTTTTTTTGTAATGGGGTTGCGGGGGGACATTTGATGTATTGTTCGGCATCCGCCAGCCAGTTCTGAGCAATGACTAGCTCGCTTCCCCGTAATAGCAGGTCTTCACTGCGATCGCGATGAGTCCACTCGATTGCTCGCTGCGACCACTTGGTGTGGCTGTGCACATGCTCCCGATCGACATCTAGGGTGCGAATTAATTCGCTGAAATTGCTATAAAAATCGCTTCCCTGACGATTGAAATCAATCCATTGAATCTTGGCTAACTCAACATGGAGATCGGCCGGATTCACGGGTCGATGCAACACGGTGATCAGGCGTTTGTTCAACTTGGCTGCATAGGCCACTTCATCAGCACAGTAGGGCGAATTGACTGCATTGGGGGAAAGCACAAATAGGAAGTTGTCTGAGCTGTTAATACCTTGGTAGATGGCTTGTTGAAAGTCTGTTCCCGCGACAATGCTTTCTTGGTCAAACCAGGTTGTCTTTCCTTGCAGTTGTAAGGCGTCGTTGAGCTTGCGGGCAAAGTCTGTGTCTGTCCGCGAGTACGAGATAAAAACATCCAGAGATATGGCCGGGGGGTGACGGAGACTCTCGACAATGAATTCTTCTTGCAGGGGCGTGGGGGGATGCTGCGATCGCGACTTGGCCAACTTCAGCCAAGTTTCTGCATGGCGCAGTGTATAGCCCCGTAGCAAAATGCTGGGATTGCGATTTTGGTGTTTCCATTTCAGCGCCTTGGTGAGCAGTTTTTTGTGTTCTTCGTAGTAAGCAGCGTCTTCGCTTAAGACGAATAGCAGCTTGGCGGCGGCGGCGCGATAGCTGGCGGCGGCGTCATGTTGGCTCAAGTCAATGAACTGTAAAGCCTGTAATCTGGGCGGAATAGTTTCTATCGCGCTGGCTTCTAGCAGTAGGGGAACGATCCGCTTGTTGAGACTGAGGGCGTAGTCAATTTCTTGCTGACAGTAGGGCGATCGCAAAGAGTGAGTGGAAATCAGATAGACAATATTGTCGGCTTCCTCAATGCCCCGGTTGATTTCTTCCTGAAAGGCGGCGCTGGTCTTGATGTCCGTGTGGTTTGTCCAGACAATGATACTCTCTCGCATTAGGGTTTTACGGATCCTTTTCGTAATCGCTTGATCCGCCTCAGCGTGAGAGAGAAACACTTGGGTCATACAGTTATGGGCATTTTTGACACTCTCGCAGATAAACTCACAGTGCAGATCGGTCGGCTGACAAGGCGGTTGCTGATCTTGCCATCGGACTTTTAACCAGGCTGC
>JAKSDM010001787.1 GCA_022360135.1 Pseudanabaenales cyanobacterium
ACGGCGATCAGGTTGCCCATCGCATCGCCCATGGCCGCTTGGTATGGGTGCAAGTGGCGCGGGGAGCGGTTTCCCTAAACGGCCAACCCCTTTCTGCTGGCGACGGTGCGGCGGTTTCTTAGGAAACAAACATTACGTTTACGGGAACCGCTGACAAGGTTGAGGTGTTGGTATTTGATATGGCTTGATGCTAAGGGGAGAAATCGTCTCACGCCAGATCTTGGATTTGCTTAGATTGCCGATTATGCTTATCCTTGCGGATTAAATCGATAAAAAAAGTATCCATCTTGGAATGGGGCTTGATCCAATACATGGTGAATTATTTTCTGTGTCATCAATCTTTGCCCGATCGCGATCGCGACTTCCCGAGTGCAATGCTGGGTTCGGATCAACCATGCCACTGCCTCTGAGCCGGTAAAAGAGTTGGTATAGATGTTGGCGCGATAGTGATGGTCTTTGATTTCAATACCTCCATCCCCCTGCATCTGTTGCGCCAAGGCTTTTAATTCCGGCCCAGTTAACTGGGGCTCCTGAACAGTTGTAGTATCGGCTACTTCAGTTTTAGTTTCAGCCGCTGCGATCGCAGGTAACGCATCGGTGTAAGGATTCAACGGCTCCAGATTGAACGATTGGCTCTGAGGGTGGGATGGGGTCGAGGTGTGCTGCTGTAGCCAGATATTCATGAAGGCGTCTAGATTGGGAGAGCGCACATGCAAATCGCGTTGGGGAAATGGCACCTCAACCCCATGACGGCGTAGACTCGCTTCAATCCGATAATTGAGATCGCTCTTGATCCGGGGTTGTTGTTTAGGGTCGCCGGTCCAGACCAAGAGTTCGAACTGGAGAGAACTGTCGCCAAATTCCTGAAACCAAACCTGAGGTCTGGGTGAGACCAATACATCGGGGTGAGTTCTGGCGGCTTCTAACAGTGCCAGTTTGACAGTGTTAATGGTAGAACCATAGGCTACCCCGACTGGGATCCGCAGCCGTGAAATCGAATCGCCATGGCTCCAGTTAATCACCTCACTTTCTAAAAACCGAGAGTTGGGCACAATAATAGTAACGCGATCCAGCGAGCAAATTTCGGTGCTGCGGGCTCCAATCCGTACAACGTTTCCGGTTAAGTTGCCCACATTGACAAAATCTCCAACTTGAATAGGGCGCTCCAAGGTAATGATTAAACCACTGATAAAGTTGTTGGCGATGTTCTGAACCCCAAAACCAATTCCAACCCCCAAAATACTGGCCAAAATGGTGACAGAACTGACATCAAACTTCCAGATTTGCAGCAGCACAATCAGGCCGAGAAAAGCCAGGATATTTTTTGTTAGGGTTGTGATGACTTCCTGCAGCGCTGGATCAGCCCCGGTTTGGCGAAGCACATAAGACTTTAGGAACCGGGTTAAGGCGCTTACCACAAACCATAACCCCACGATGGATCCTAACAGCAA
Organism: Pseudanabaenales cyanobacterium; assembly: GCA_022360135.1. Classification (GTDB taxonomy): domain Bacteria; phylum Cyanobacteriota; class Cyanobacteriia; order Phormidesmidales; family Phormidesmidaceae; genus JAKSDM01. The sequence goes on from JAKSDM010001787.1 coordinate 1,452, forward strand.
TAGCAGGGCTTGGGCGGAATAGTTATTTTCTCCCAGTGGCAGAATAGGTGCGGTCAGGAAGTTTCCGAGCTGATAGCGCCCACTCCGGAGTTCTGGGAAAAGATCGCTGATGTAAAAGCAAACAGCCCCCCACAATCCTGTCTCCAGACCTAACAAGGTTAGCTGTAGCAATAACCTAGTCGAGTTCTCCCAGGCATGCAGAGGCAGGGTGGGACGATCTAGCCATTGCCTCAGCCGCAGAGATATCAAGCGCTCCAGGAATCGTAAGCCTAGATGGATAAAGAATGCGACCAGTAACACCCCAGGCACAATGATCAAAGCCTGACGTCTATAGTCAGTGGTTCGTTCCCATCGGCCTTGCCGGAGTGCGTCTTCAAGCACAGGCAGCCATTGACGGGCTTGCTGGCGCGGTTGGACGCCTGGAATCACATCCTCTGAGGTAACGGTTAT
>JAKSDM010001127.1 GCA_022360135.1 Pseudanabaenales cyanobacterium
GACAGGCGTTGCCAAACATCTCTTGGCAGGAAATTAACGGAATGCGAAATCGGTTGGTTCATGAATATGATGTAGATAAGTGGGTAGGCAAAATTAATTACAGAGAAAAACCGCTGAAATCATTTGAATACGGTCACCCAGTCTGTAAATATTTCTGCCCAGGTACTTAGACTGACAAGGTAGATCTAATAACTTGTTAGCTTGCTTAAAACACTGTTATGCTACATGAACACAAGGCAGTTAATACAAGACAAATATATCAAGGTCGGTTCCATCAACACTCGTTACTGGAGTATAGGGACTCAAGGCGCTCCCATGATCTTGCTTCATGGTGGCGGTGGTTCCATTGAAGTGTGGGTATATACTGTTCGCGAATTGGCCCAGCACTATCGCGTATTTGCCTTTGACATGGTAGGGACTGGTTTATCGGATAAGCCAGTTGTACCGTATTCACTGGATTATCAACTTCAGTTTGTGAGTAAGTTTCTAGATATACTCGATATTCAGCAAGCCAGTTTTATTGGCCATTCAATGGGTGGAAGTATTGCACTAAAGCTTGCTCTTGAATCGCCAGAGCGAGTTCAGAAACTTGGATTAATATCCAGTTTTGGCTTGGGGCGAGAAATCGACATTTATGATCGCCTTTTGGCTGCGTTTCCAGCAATTGCGAACCTGATCCCACCGAGTCGGAGTGGTGTTAGGTGGGTGTTGAACAGTTGTGTTCATAATCCAAAATCAGTTCCAGAGGAATGGGTTGAAATCGGTTTTCAACGGTTTAATCTACCCGGTCAGCGAGAAGCTTTAATGTCTTTGCTAACGACTAACCTAGATTTTTGGGGTGTTCGGCGTGAAGTTTTTAGTCCAATCGTTCAGCAACTTGAGCACATCAAAGTCCCAACCTTAGTAATTTGGGGAAAGCAAGACTCGATAATTCCAGTTGCCCATGCCTATGTTGCCTCCCAAAAAATCCCTAATGCTTCTTTGCATATTTTTGAGCGATGCGGTCATTGGCCACAGGTTGAGTATCCAAAAGAGTTTAATCATCTCGTTTCGGAGTTCCTAGCATAATTTTCAAGGCGCATTGGCCAGCCACCTAACAAAGCGCCTGCACCGGCACAGAGCGTAACTCTATGGTTGGTGCGGCAAAGTTTAAGTTCGTCCGGTGAAGCGCAAACCGTTAGACGGCAAGAACCTCTCGGTATCAGAGCTAGAAAAAATCCATATGAGTACAGACATTCAAGCTGAGTACGTCGCCGCTTTGACTGATTTACACAGTGGACTTGACCGTAAAGGGCCAGGTGACTCTGACTTCTCGCGCAATATTTTGAGCAATCTCTCTACTTTGCCTCTCAAGCCGCGAATTGCTGATTTGGGATGTGGAAGTGGCGCTAGTGCATTGCTGCTTGCACAATACTACCAAAGTACTGTTATGGCAGTAGATTCCTCGTTGGTTTTTATCAACGAACTCAAAGCTCGCGCAAAACAGCTTGGTCTTGAGCATTTAATCATTCCAATTCATGGTGATATGGCTAAACTCGATTGGTCAGTGGGTTCAGTTGACCTGCTTTGGTCTGAGGGGGCTGCTTATAATCTTGGGTTTGAGCAGGCTCTTAAAATCTGGCGACCGCTTCTTGCAAACAGCGGCATTGCCGTTATATCAGAGATGAGCTGGTTTACCGATGACGCGCCAGAGCCTGCGATCGCCTATTGGCAAAACGCCTATCCAATGATGGGGACTGAGGCTGAGAATGTCGCTCGGGCTAATCGATCTGGCTTTAGCGTACTTTCTACGCATCAGCTACCGAGTCAGGCTTGGTGGGTCAATTATTATGAACCGCTCCGTGAGCGGATGCAGCAGCTCGAAATCACCCCAATTACTCAATCAGTGATTCGTGAAACTGAAGAAGAGATGAGACTGTTTGAAAAATTCAGCGACTTCTATGGTTATACGTTCTATGTTCTGCAAGCAGCTTAGAAAAAAGCTGTCTAACAATTCAAATGCAGGCAGACGGTTGGAAGCTGCTGACATTGAGTTCGAGTTTGGCCGCCGCCGCTGATTTGAGTCATTATTATACGGCGCAGATGGCGTTTTGCAGCGGCAAAGGTCATGCTCGCTTTCGACCCGAAGCAACCGTCCGCGCGCCGTCAGAATCCGTTTTGCTGGTCCAATGTTCCGCCACAACCAGCGAGCCGACCGAGCTGTCAAAGTAAGCTACCATTGACATCGGCAGGTAGCCAAACATGACGAAGTGGAGATCACGTGCGGATGTCAAACAATGTTGATGAGATGACCGAACGAATGCTCGATGATGTCGGCATAGGGCCGGGTATGCGTGTGCTCGACATCGGTTGCGGGCCGGGCGCAGTGTCTCTCATGCTGTCACGGCGCGTCGGCAACCAGGGACATGTCTTTGCCGTCGATCGCAACCCTCAGATGCTTGAGC
>JAKSDM010000219.1 GCA_022360135.1 Pseudanabaenales cyanobacterium
AAATTGTCCGTGTCCATCACTGTACAGCCAGCCATCGGGTAGGGTCTGCAATTGTAACTGGCGAGCGATCGCCCGCCAGAGCAGCTCATCCTGAGTCGAAGCGTCTAGGCTGTCTTGAGCCTTGACTGGTTCAGCGGCTATAACGCCATAGAAGCAACCGACTTCCCACCCAATGAAAATGTTCATAGTCAGTAACATCCTAATCCTCAGAGGTTAAAAACTTAGGTGAAAGCTTAGATAAAAGTTGGGGAAATGGTATTTAGTTAGTAGTAATAGGTAATGGGTGAAGGGGCATTTGCGATAGCGTAACAGCGTAATCCAACAGACATTAATCCAACAGACAATAGACCTTATCCCCATACCCCCATATCCCCGCTCCCCCATTCCCCTACTTCATTACTTTTTCCTAAAAAATGGCAGATCTTAGCGGCAACTGGTTAGGTACATATTGGCAAGCAGGCTCTCCCACGCGTTTCGAGGCAACGTTGGTGCATGGGGGCAATGTCCTAGGCGGTCGCATTTTAGATGATGGCAATTTGGGAGAAGCACAAATAGTGAGTGGGGAAGTAGTGGGTCGTAGCGTCGGCTTCACCAAACGCTATCTTACTAGCTCAAACCCTCCTATCGTCTATACTGGGACGATTTCTGAGGATGGAGATTCGATGCAAGGTCAATGGCGCATCAATCGCTCCAACTCCGGCTTGTGGGAAGCTCACCGGAGCAAAGATGATCTGACCGCTGAGTTACAGCGTCGGATGGCTAAGCAGTTGGCTGTTTCAGCGGGAAGATCTTAGGTTTGCGATTTTTCAGCAAGAATGTCCCAATTAAAATCTGCAGGCGCGCACGACCGTGGGCTCCTGCAGATTACCTGGGATTTGATTTTCAAGAAATCACCTGAGGACTTGGCAATTTGGCAAGTTAAGAACTCGGATAAATACCTGATTGTTCAAAGTCAGGACAGCCGATCGCTTCCTCAGAAAGCGCGGTTATGGGATGTACAGGGCACTTCAAATGATAGTTGCTGGTAAAAAACTTGCAATTGGGACAGGGAATTTTGTGCATCTGCTGGGCGTTGGCGAGGCTTTCGCGAAATAAAGTCCATATATGCCAGATGCTTAGAAATATGCCTGCCCAAGCAAGGATAAAACATAAGGGAACCAGTATCGGCTGGAGGATTTGAATCAAGCCATGGGCGATAGTGTAGATGAGTTGTAGAACGTGATACACGATTTTTATCTATTGCCTTACTATGAAACTAACATTGGCGACTAAAAGACAGCGCTTTTAGCTTCAAGAATCCGTTGTTTTTTGAGTCGACGATGCTTCAGGCTCAGGTTTTAGCTCCCGTCTTCGCTTTTGGACAAAACCCGTAATCACGGCCAGGCCAAACGCCCCCAGCAGGGCAAACCCCAATAGCAGCTTGCCGCCCTCTAGCAAACCAGCGCCCAACGCCACGATGGGAGGATTGGAAATCAGAATGCTAACAACTAAAGCCGGTAAGAATCGTATCCACAGGGTTTTAGTCAGACCCACACCGTAACAGACGAAGTCGAAAAAGCCGGTCATTAGAAAAGCCGTCATCAGAAAGAAATTCGTGTCTAGGTGCTGCTGGCTGAGATTGTTTACCCGGTTCATAAACCTGTCGCCGACCAGCTTTTGCACAAGTTCCCTGCCATATTGTCGGGAAAGGAAGAAGCTCAGGCTACACGAGGTGAGATCAGCCAAAGAGATGACTACCAACCCTTTGGTGAAGCCAAACAGCCCTCCGGCTAAGACCGAATAGGCTGTTCCTGGAAGCGCTGGAATCACTACACTGGTAAATCTTAAACCAAAAACTCCCAGCGGGGCCCAGATGCCTAACTGGTTAATATTGGCTCGAATGTGCTCCATGCCGAAGTGATTCACACTCCAAACCGCGATCGCAATCAGCAGGATGAGCGCAATGAATTGGATTATTTTCCGCAGCTTAGAAGTCATAGTGGGGCTTAGAGATCCGATTGGGCTAAGTTGATTTGGCAGGTTGGCGGAAGTTGGTCTTACATCATCTCTCTGTCTATTATCTCAAGCACGATCAATACACAGATCCAGCTGACCAGAATAGGCGTCAGTACAATTGCGATGCGGGGGTCTAGGAGCAATACTTCCATGCTGGATCGAGAACTAATGGACTTCAGCTTCAAGTAATCAGTTACATAGATTCACATCAGCTTAAACCTATGCGGAATAAGTTAATATATCTTAAATTTAGCTTTCAAGGTTAAGTTTTCATTTTAAATGGGTTAAGCAAAGATTAAAGAAAGAGGGGGAGGGTGATTAAATTCTCTACTTGGGAAATTTAGGTGATGATTCAATCAAGGGGGAATTGAATTATGGATAGATCTGACTTCTTGTACTCTCGTTCTCGCTATTATGGTCAGGTCACGCCAGAAAACCTGGTATTTAACGCCAATCTGCAGGAGTTTGCACAGCGGGTGGGCTATATCTGTAATTTGCAAACAGCGGGTAAATTGTCCTCTGAGGAATCTTATAAGCAGATTAGGTCTCTTTGGAAGCAATTTAAACGCAGCAAAAAGAGCTTGGGAATTGGCGATCGAGAAGGCTTGGGATGAAAATCGGCGACATTGTGCGTCTGAGGCATTCGTTTAAGCCCTCATCTGAGGATTTGCAGAAGTATCGCTTTGGTATTGTTGCAGGGCTTATCTTTGATGACTCGCAGGACCGCGAAAATCCAGAATTGGTTGAAATCATTCTCAATCTCTATGACCCTGACACGTCTA
>JAKSDM010001607.1 GCA_022360135.1 Pseudanabaenales cyanobacterium
ACTGGAATTCACTCCTGGGAGGCCGCCCATGAAACAAATTGTTCTCACCATCACGGCCAAAGCGCCCCTCGCCATTGGTCAACGAAAACCAGGCGGCTCCGTCAGCGAAGCCATGGACTATATCCCTGGAACGGTTATTCGCGGCGCGATCGCGGCGGGCATCCTGCAGCAAGCACAGCAGACGCCTGAACCTGGCGATCAGTTCCATGCCCTATTGGTAGATGAAACGGCGGCAATTTTTCAAAATGCGTATCCGGCGATCGCCCAAGTGGACGAAGGTCAATATCAACCTAGCAGCGGTCAAATCCGTCTCTTACCGGCAACGGCCCTAAGTTCTAAAACAAACCCTGGATTCCAACCCAAGGCTGGCGTTTTTGACGCGTTAATCGATAGCTTTTGCGCCGGAGAACACGGGCATTTTTATGAACCCAATGATTTAAAGGGCGATCGAGTCGAACCGTTCAAAGGATTTTACAGCCAGCAGGGAGACCATTACTATTCCCATGCCATCAGCAAACGCTTGCTTACCCGCGTGGGCATTAATCGCAGACGCGCCACCGCCGAAGAAAATATTCTCTACAGTCTTGAAGTTTTGAATGAGACACAGGGTAAAACCTCTCCCCAACCCAGCATTTATCACAGCGCCATTTTAGTTGCAGATGACTTAGCAGACCCCTTACATCAGTTCATTCGCCAGCATGAGCGCAGCTTTCGTTTGGGGGGCTCTAACTCACGAGGATTAGGCCATGTCCATATCCAAACCGAATTGCAAGATAGTTTAGTGGATGCAGAAGCCATAAAAAACCGGGTTGAGCAATTTACCGACAAGCTTCGAGAACGCTGGAGCCAATGGAGCGTTTTTAATTCCTCAAAGCAAATGCCCGATAAAACATACTTCACACTAGACTTACAATCTGACGCTATTTTGACCGAAAACTGGCGACGCACAATGGTGATTTCTGCGGAAATGTTGAGCCAATTTGCCCATATCGATTCTCCCATCGATGACTCGATCCTAAAGCTTGAAATGGCCTACAGCAGCTATGATTATCGTTCTGGCTGGAATGCAGCCTGGGGACTGTGCAAAGATGTAGAACTGGTCACCAAAATGGGCAGCGTGTTTCTGTTTAGTACAAATAATCCTGAACAATGGTGCGAACCGCTTGCTCGCTTAGAGCCAAGAGGCGTGGGCGATCGCACTTCGGAAGGCTATGGTCAGATTAAAATATGTGATAACTTCCATCAAATGTTTCGGGAGGTGGCGGCATGAGTACATTAGGAGAAAAACTGAAAGAACAACAAATTGAATTATCGATACAACGAGAAATTCGGAAGTCCGAAGATAATGTGGTGAAGTGGATTGAAGAAGCGCTTCAGAAGTCTAAGTACCTTAAATTTCGTGGAAATCCAAATGAGAAAAAGTTAGAGGAATCTCAATTTCGTAATGTCCTTCGTGTTGCAGATACCACTGACAGCCCTGAAGTGATTAAAAACTTTCTCCGCTACCAAACAGGCCGAGATGAAAAATGGGGGAGAGGTCAAAATTCTCTGGCAGAACGAATTATCCAAGATATTGATGGCAATCTTAGAAAAACAGCTCAAGAAATTTCAGATAAAACAAATCATGACAAATTCAAAGAAATTTGGCTTGACCTAATCCGTCGCTATTTAGGGTATGGCTCAAGATATCTGTTGTATTTAAACACACCGAACAAGAATACCTGATTTTATCTTTTTCAATGATCTATCCAATATAAGTGCTGTATTCGCAGAGGATTGTCGCCATGTCATCCATTCAGTCTCCTCCAAAACTCTCCCTGGCAAATTTTTTACAGCAACCAGAAACCAAGCCCGCCAGCGAATATATCAAGGGTCAAATCTACCAGAAACCCATGCCCAAGGGGAAACATAGCCGATTACAAACCCGCCTTTCCGCCGAAATTAATCGAGTCGGCGAACCTCAGCGTCTCGCTTATGCCTTTACTGAACTACGTTGTACATTTGGAGGGCGCTCGATTGTTCCAGATATTGCCGTTTATGAGTGGGGGCGAATTCCCATAGACGCCGACGGAGAAATTGAAAATACCTTCAATATCCCCCCCAACTGGACAATCGAAATTCTTTCACCGGAACAAAGCTCGGTTCGAGTGATTGATAATATTTTATTCTGTCTAAACCACGGTGCGGAACTCGGTTGGTTGATCGATCCGCAAGAGCGGCTGGTGATGATTTTCCGTCCCGGACAACAGCTAGATATTAAACAGGGAGCAGAAAATCTTTCGGCCTTAGGTCTCTTAAAAGACTTGCAATGGTCGGTTTCAGATGTATTTCGCTGGCTAAACCTAAACTAACTCAACGGTGTCGATAAGCCCATGTTTGATGTCTTCAAAAACCGATTGGAACTGACGGGCACACTTTGGACGGTGACGGCATTGCGGATCAGTCAAGGGCGATCGCTGGAGCCAATTGGTTCAGACTTGCCAGTGGTCAAAGACGCGCTGGGTCGTCCGCCCATTCCGGGCTCTAGTTTTAAAGGAGCGTTGCGATCTCGCCTGGAAAGTTTTCTGCGGGGAATTGATGAAAGTCTGGTCGCCAATCCAGCTATTGAAGATGAATGGGCAATCCCGTACCAAGATGTGACGCAAAACGGCGTACTGCTAAAGAAGGGAATCAGCACCCTCAAAGCAGAAGCAGACGAAATATTTAAGAATGACTCTGGCAAAGAGAGCAAAAAAGATAAATGGCTAACCGACCAAATTTCAGCAAAGACAGACCTCG
>JAKSDM010000031.1 GCA_022360135.1 Pseudanabaenales cyanobacterium
GCGCCCCCGTCGCGTCAGTGGGGATAAGGGGTACAGCAGCAAAAAAATTCGACTCTATCTCCGCAGACGGGGTATTCGATATACCATTCCGCGCAAATCAACTGAACATCGAGGGGGCAAGTTTGACAAGTCTCTCTACCGTCTGCGCAACCAGGTTGAGCGTTGTATCAATCGCTTAAAGCAGTTTCGTCGCATTGCCACTCGCTACGAGAAAATGGCTGAAAACTACCTTGCCATGATGACTCTAGCTTCCATCATGATGTGGTTGTAGTTTTAAAACACACCCTAGGTATTTGTGAAATTTTCTATGCCCAGGCACTTAACTCGTTGCCAGAAAACGATCTTAGAAAATTCGTAGGATGGGTTAGCGAAGCGTAACCCATGCGGGCGTTGGGTTTCGCACGCTCAACCCAACCTACACAGGGAAGATTTGTCAGTCAACTGAGCAGCATCAGTGTTCTGGACATTAACAAACAGTTCACCATGCTCACCAGGCGCGCTGTTTCTAAACACTCGGCGCTTCAACGAATCGGTAACTCGTTGCCAGAAATACTACCTTAGTCGGATGTCATATTAAATCCTCAATCTATAGAATTAACAATTGGCATATTTGCTGTATGGGCTTCTGCTCATTTTACTTAACATCAAAATAATAAAGATGTCTCAAAACCGGCTCTCTACAGGTATTAGGGGATTGGATCAACTGCTTCACGGCGGTTTGCTTCCCAATCAGACTTATTTGGTGCGAGGAGGACCCGGTTCTGGCAAGACGACACTTGGATTTCATTTCCTCACTACGGGGCAGAGCCATGGTGAGAATACCCTGTTTATTACCTTGGTGGAAACAGAGCAAAAATTACGCCATAATGCAACCGGAATGGGCTTCGATGTGGAAGCAATTCCGATCCTTGACCTGAGTCCTAATCCAGAATTATTTACCCAGCTCCACACTTACGATATTTTTTCCCCTGCCGAAGTGGAAAGAGGGCCAGTCACCCAGCAGATTATTGAGCAAGTCGAGGCCATCGAGCCTCAACGGGTATTTGTCGACTCAATCACCCAATTCCGCTACTTGGCGCCTGACGCCTTCCAATTTCGCCGACAAGTAAACGCTTTCTTAGAGTTTCTGATCGCTCGCAATATTACCGTATTGTTGTCCTCAGAATTCGCACTCCAGGCGCCCGATGAAGACTTGCAATTTATTATTGATGGCATCATCAACTTAGAGTCTTCTCCTGACGAGCGCAGCCTAAACGTTTCCAAGTTTCGGGGCTCTGAATTTACCAAGGGTAGACACACCATGCGGCTAAGTGCAAGGGGTATAGAAGTATTCCCGAAGCTCATCCCCCAACCCTACGGAGCAGAATTATCCTCTGTAGAGGTGATTTCCTCTGGTATCCCGGAAGTTGATGAACTGCTCGAAGGGGGGTTGGAACGAGGAACCATCACCCTTCTCACCGGACCGAGTGGTGTCGGTAAGACGACGCTGGGAATGCAGTTTACCAAAGAAGCCGCTGGTCGAGGCGAACGCTCTGTGGTCTACACGTTTGAAGAGGCCAAGGAAACCCTTCTACGGCGGTGTGAATTGATCAACATTCCGGTGCGGGCGATGATTGAACGAGGAACCCTTTCAGTGGTTAGGTTAGAGCCTCTCGCCTTAACCCCGGATGAGTTCGCCAATCAGGTGCGTTTAGAAGTTGAGCAGCACGGCAGTACCCTGATCATGATCGATAGCGTTTCTGGCTATCAACTTTCTTTCCAGAAACAGGAATTAACCAGAAATTTACACAGTCTCTGCAAGTATCTCCAGAGCCAGGGCGTCACCACACTTTTGATTAACGAAGTGGAATCGATTACGGGTGACTTCCGAGTCACAGAACTGGGGATTTCTTACATCGCTGATAACATTATCTTTCTGCGCTACTTAGAATACCAGGGAGGAATCCGCAAGGCGATTGGAGTCCTGAAGAAGCGGCTGAGCAATTTTGAGAAAACCATGCGGGAAATTGAAATTACTCGTTACGGGATTAAAGTCGGCAACCCGCTCACTCAACTGCGCGGGATTCTCACGGGCACCCCAGAAGTGATAGATAACTCACTAAATAACCATTAGCTAATAAAACACCATTGAGCAGAAACCAACTGAGGCTATCGGCGACTTTTAACAGACCAGTTAAGCAATGAGCGCCCAACCGACGATATTAATTGTTGCATACAACCCCCGTAATCTAGAGCTGCTGGCGCAATTTCTTGGCGAGGCTGGCTACCAGGTTCGCCAAGCCTCTGGACTAGAAGGGTTTGAGCAAATCTTGACCACTCTGCCTAATCTCCAGTTTGCTCTGATTGATATCAGCGGTTTTGACCAGGACATTTGGGAGAGTTGTAAACAACTACAGACTGCTCAAATTCCTTTTCTGGTGATTTCGCCTTACTCAAGCGCAGTCATTGAGCAACAAAGTCTGGTTTCCGGCGCTCGCAGCGTATTGATTAAGCCTCTTACCAGCCAGAAGTTGCTGGGGCTGATTAACTCTCTATTGGCTCAGCAACCATGAAACAAATCTTGCTGCTCCTAGAAAACAAAGCAAACGCTCGCCTGTTGCAAGAACTCTTGCAAGAGCACTATCAAGTTTACCACTATCAAGACGAGGCTTCCCTCAATCTTCCCTTCGATCTCTGTGTTGTGGATGGTTTGGCGCTCAAGCAGCGACAGAGCCAATTACAAATGAGAAGGCAATCTGAAGAACCGATTTTACTTCCTTTCCTGTTGCTAACCTCTCGGCCAGATGTGAGGATGATCACGGATGACCTTCGTCTTTCTGTCGATGAAGTGATTATCACGCCTATTGAGAAAATGGAACTGCGTTTGAGAATCGAGGTGTTGTTGCGAGCGCGCCGTTTCTCAGTGGAGTTAGCCTGCTCCAATCAAGAACTTGAAGAGTTTGCCTACATCATTTCTCATGACCTGCAAGAGCCACTACGACAAATCAAGATTTTCACCGAGTTGTTAGTCAAGCGCTACCGGAATCATTTGGATGAGCAAGCGGATCAATTAATCAACTACATTATTGAGGGGGTAACCAGGACGCAGAACTTGATTTCAGACCTCCTCACCTACTCACGGGTAAGCGGCGGCGAGTTGACTCTGGAGACTACAGATTTAGGCGCTGTTCTCCATCAGGTTCTAGTCGATTTAAGTAGGCTGCTTGAGGAAAATCAAGCCATGATTAGAGTTGACTACTTACCCATTCTCAAGGCTAATTCCTCACAAATGAGACAGGTGCTGCAAAATCTGATTACTAACGCCATTAAATTTCGTAGCCCCCAGCCGCCGCTGATTCAAATTGAGGCAATCAGAAATGACCAATTCTGGACAATTTCTGTTCAAGATAACGGCATTGGCATTGAACCGCAATATGCAGAGCAGATCTTTGTGATTTTTCAGCGCCTGCACCACCAAAGGGTGTATCCAGGGACAGGCATTGGACTGGCTATCTGCAAAAAGATTGTGCAGCGTCATGGCGGACGAATTTGGTTTGAGTCTGAGCCAGGACAGGGCAGTGTTTTCTCGTTTTCCCTGCCTGCTTCTGCTGAGGCTCCTGCGAGTGGAGTATAGGCAATTCTCACTTGGGTTGAACACATCTCGTGAAGGCGGGGTGTGGGGTGTAGTGGGGTGTAGTCACTAACGTCGCCCTCAACCCGCTGCAGATGACCTCTGCATCATAACTCCGGGGAGCGGTCAATACTCGGACAGAATCAGCAGAATCAGCAGAATCAATAGTTAGGATTTAAAACTTCTAGGCGGGTTGTATTCCAGACATCTTGAACTGCTCAGCAAATCCTGAAATGATAAAGATTTGTTTTTGGGTTCAGACACAGCAGCGATGGTTAACGAAGCGCCTTCCACCTCTCTTCAACCCTCCCTTTCCCAGCGCCTTTGGGAGCTGGCGAAGATTTTTCTCAAACTGGGGGTGATTGGTTTTGGCGGTCCTCAGGCCCACATCGCCATGCAAAATGATGAAGTGGTTGTGCGGCGCAATTGGCTAACTCCAGAGCAATTTACTGAAGGGTTGGCAGTCTGCGAGATGCTGCCAGGACCGGCCTCCACTCAACTGGGAATCTATATCGGCTATATGCGGGCGGGGCAATTAGGGGCGTTGGTGGCGGGGTTATGCTTCATCGCCCCAGCCTTCTTGATCGTACTGGCCCTATCCTGGGGATATTTTAAGTTTCAAGGCACTCCCCAGGTGGAAGGGTTGTTTCTGGGAATTTCGCCTGTGGTGGCGGCGATTATCCTGGCTTTTTGCTGGAAGTTGGGCAAGAAAACCCTGAAGGACTGGCCTCGAGGGGTAATTGCGATCGCCGTTTTCCTGATCACCACCTTGTCTACCCTAAATGTGCTGATTCAGTTCATCGCCGCCGGGCTGGCCGGACTATGGCTATATCGCCCCCACCGAGCCGATCGCTCACCCCCGTCCCAGTTAAACGGTTGGTTCTTACCGCCGCTGCCCCTGTTACTGGCCAACGCGCCCGCAGAAACGTTGACGTTATCTGGGTTTTGGGGATTAGAGCGAATCGGGGAATTAAGTTTGCCGCTGCTGCTATTTTTCCTCAAGGTAGGGAGTTTCATCTTCGGGGGGGGGTTGGTGATTATCCCCCTATTAGAATTTGAAGTGGTGGATAAGTTAGGGTGGCTCACCCGCAGCGAGTTTATCAACGGTGTCGCCATTGGGCAACTTTCCCCTGGCCCCGTCGTATTGGCGGCCGCCTTTGTGGGCTACAAAGCAGCGGGCGTGTTAGGCGCGCTGATTGCCTCTGTCGGAATTTTTACCCCCTCGTTCGGCTTCATTATGCTGGCGGCGCCGCTACTGCTGCAGATAAGGCAGAGTCCCTGGGTGCGGGCGTTTTTACAGGGCGTCACGCCAGCGGTATTAGGGGCGATCGCAGCAGCGGCGGCGCCCCTGCTTCAAACCGCTTTGGCCCAGGCGAATTTATTTCACTCTATAGCCGCTGGGTTAATTGGCTGTGGCGCATTGGTCGCCATCCTCCGCTACCGACTGCCAACCTGGAAATTGGTCCCCCTAGGCGGCTTACTAGGGCTATTGGTTAGCTTAGCGCCGATCACGTGAGTTATTAGGCTGGGCTGAGCATGATCATCACGTTTAATGATCCCGTTTGGGGCGATTCGAACTCAACGCCGCCCATTGTAAATTATTAAATTTATATTATCCCCAATTTAAGCGGATTGTATTTTAAACAAACTTTACCTCAGATCGCACATAATAGTTTGTCTAAAAGCATACGTCATACGAGTAAACAGTCTATGGGGCATAACTCTATGCAGTCTTAAATTACATAGGTATTACACCCCATTAACCGTCAGTGAGTTTGAGTCACATTGCTGGTTAGGAAGTGGGTCTCATGTAAGTACCCTCTAATCAATCGCTCATTTACATCTCACAAAAAAATGTAATATTATTAAATAATACTTGAGATTATCAAACCCTTGAGATTATCGAACTGAACTGATGAGAGAAACAAAGGTCGGGTTGAGAGGCGCCATTGGAGACTCTTTAAGTAGCTTTTTTAAGCAGACGCTGAATCTTAAAACAGAGGAAGACTTATTAGAAAGCGAATATGACTCTCGAGCCAATACCATAATCGCGGTTCGGTTTGTGTTAACGTTGCTCATTGTTACGCTCATTACTCAGCAAGTCTCGAAAAAAATAATTGTCCGGCCAATCGTTGAGCACGTCTGGGGGGATGGAATATCCCAAGTCTTTCTCAACTCCGAGATGAAGGAAGAAGCCTTCAATGAACTTCGTTTTTTTGAGCAAAGTCTAAGGTTTGAAGGGCTGCTTGATGACAACTTAGCGCTTTCGGAAGAGGAGAAGGAAACGCAATTAGAGCATAAAGCCAGTGAGCTTAACGAGGAGTACCTTGAAGAAAGCAAAAACGCTCTGAGTAATCGCTTCGCTGATTTAATCGCTGTGGTGGTCAGTTTCCTGATAATTCACAGCTACAGAGAAGAGATGGACGCCTTGAGGCAGTTTTGGCATGACCTTTTGGACACGCTTAGCGACAGTGCTAAGGCGTTTGTTCTGATCTTAAGCACGGACATCTTCGTGGGTTTCCACTCGGCCCATGGCTGGGAAGTTTTGCTGGAATGGGTGGCGCATCATCTAGGGCTTGCCGCAAACCACGCCCTAGTCTTTATCTTTATTGCAACCGTTCCAGTGATTCTGGACACCATTATCAAGTACGGGATTTTCCAGTCCGATCAACTCTCTTCTTCAACGGTAGCTTCGTTCAAGGAAATGAATCATTAGAGGACTGTTTCTGGCAATTGGAGCTGTTTTAAGCGCGATCGCCAGTTTTGTTTTTGGCGTTCCCTGGCTAACCCCAATCCTAGGGGCTATTTGGGTCATTTAGCGGCAGCTCCCGTGGGTTGCTCTATTGCTGAAATAAAGTAGAGCCTAATTGAAGGCCCCACTGAATTAATCAAACAAAAGGGCACCTCGAAAAATTGATTTAGCGCCTCCATAGTGCAATCTTAAAATTCAAGTGCTACCAAGTTGAAGCTATGGCATTGGGCAGATCACCGCTGAAAAAATGCGGGTGTTGGGCATCCAAATCGGCGCTGATTTGAAGCAATGGTCGGAAGCCGATTTGGTCAAGCAGTTTGGTAAGGTGGGGAAGTTTTACTACCGGGTGGCGCGGGGTCAGGATGACCGCCCAGTGAATCCGAATCGAATTCGCAAATCGGTGGGGGCGGAAAATTCCTTTGCCGAAGATTTGGCCAGTCTGGATCAGATGGGCGCTGAATTGGAACGATTGGCGCATCGGGTTGCCGAAAGGTTGGATAAGCAGAAGCAGTCTGGCTAGACACTGACGCTGAAAATCAAATATGCGGATTATCAACAAATTACCCGCAGTCAAACCCTGAATGAGCAATCCGAGAGGTGTCGGCGATCTATGGGTTGGCGCGAGAATTATTGTGGACCCATCTGGGCAATCGCAAAAAGGTGCGACTCCTGGGCATACCATTTCCCAGCTGGTTGACGCTACTGAATTGCAATATATCCAACTCAGTTTAGCTTTGTAGCCATTTAAACTGAAGTTCCCCCCATTCATCAGTACTACGAGGCTTCAAAGCCTTACTGAGGCTAAATTTGTTAGAACAAAGTCTGATGTACTATTGGGTACAAATCTTTTAAAACCCTATGTGGCGGTAATTTGAGGTGGATCATCCACCCAAACTAATTATAGAGCGACTGCATCTAAAAACAAGTCTCAACATGGCTACAAGGTTGTCAACAATCTTGAATTTACCTAAACTAAAAATGGTTCGGGAGCGCAACGCTTCACAATGCTCCAAATTGGCAAAACCCAGTCATAGCAGTAGGTACAGCCGTTTGGGGATGGGCTTGTACCCAGTAATACTATCGTCCTATTTCTATATGGGCCAAGATTGACAAGATTTTAGGCCGTATTTTAATACATTTGCTCGGGGAACTTCAGTTTAAAGGGACATGTATTTAGGTAGTGTTCACGACAACCCACTAAGCAGTCAGCTGAACTTGAAATTGACTAGATACAGTAATGACGCTTCTCCTCGTTTCCAAGCTCCGGTTTGGAAACGTCAGTTATAGAAGCTCTCGCTTCCTTTCCGCCGGAAGCGGGAGCTTCCTGCCCGCGAGTATTCCATTCTGAAATGGATATTCTAGAATAGCAATCCATTCTGACGTTGATATTCTAGAATTTTAGCGGCATTATTTCTTTCAATTTGTGAAAGCAAGCTATTTGGAAATTCTTCAGGTGAGTAAATTGCTTTATACCAGGTTTGACTATTAAAATAGCTCTGAATAGCTTGTCTATTGAATTTTCTACCGTGCCTAGCATAGATTGAATTACGCATAATGGTTAGGTCAAAAGCACTTTTGCCGACAAGATCTTCTCTGGTAATAGCTCTGATAGATAGCCAGTCATAATCAGACGGTAAATTTGCAATAGATGATGAAATTTGGGAATTCAGCTGTTCAATTTCACTTCTTATTTCTCCTACTTTATTCTCTAATTGATTTCGTCGCTCTTTCACCTTTCTTAAATCGCCTTGAAGTGCGTTTAACTTCGACAATTCATCATTTAGTTGTGACATATCCTCTTCTGCTTTTACAGCTTTCTCCCTAAGCCTCTGGAGCTTTTGCTCGGCATTACTAATTTCTTCTTCAAGTGTTGTATTACGTCTTTCAAGTAACTCTTGTTGTTCTTGCAAATACTTGACCTGAGTTCTGTAACGTCTGGCTTGCATAACTGTAAAAATGAGAACTAAGCCTCCTATAAAGCAAGCAACTAAAGTTACTGCCGAGACCATTGAAGCCTGTTTACGCGAAGAACGCACACGATCATCTATTTTCTCTTTTAGTGATGCAATTTGTTCTTCTGTGTAACTTTCTTCTGAAAAACTCATAATTGGATATCACGTAGTTATTTTATCTACAATTTTCCAAACTACATCCTTATTTCTAGAATCATCACCTGTTAAAATGAGGAAGGTTGATAATGCTTGAAGTTCTCGTATGCGCTTCCTGGAGTTTAGTATTTCCACTGCAGGTTTTGGCAGGCCAATTACTGCTATTACAACACTACTGACTGGACTCAAGGGGGCTTCCCACCATTCTCGATCTTTTTTCCTAGGGGTGCTTAACGCAAGTATGAGGTATATGGCAACTGTGAATAAAGCACACAATATGCTAAAGCACATTTGATCTCGAATCGCTTGATGTTCATTCCAAATTAATTGATCAATGAAGATCTGCCCCTCAATAGTAACTTGCTCTTTCGACATGATTAATACCGAGCATCTTACTGAAGAAAAATAGCATCTAGACTACTAGATTTCGCGGTACATTCCCTGCATAAAATGAAGTCCCTTTGATAAAAAGCTACATGATAATAGTGAGAGAGGAATAGGGCGAAAATCAGGATGCCGAATTACTGGTTATATTATTTATCTTATGAGGATATTTGAAAAAGCGGAGAAGTAAAACAAAGTTCAAGATAACCTCCATAACATCAATCGGAGCATAGCGATGTGTGTAAAGGCTTCAGAAGAGGTCGGCAAGCGCTCATGATCCATAGTGAGGTGACTACACTAATGAATTCTAATCATCATAGGTACATTCAACCGTTCAGTACTCAGGAACCAAGACAAATGCCTTCATTTCCTCCGGAAGCAATGACAATTGCGCCCCTAAACAGATCTGGATTTCATGAACTACCGCCAGTGGCTTACGCTACAGATGGTTTCTGACGCTTCCCTTCCCAAACTTGCTTCCAGCCGCCCGTGGCAGTTGGAGTAGAGGCTTGAGATCCGCGTTTTGCTGTATGGAGGTCAGTTCCTAACCCCCATCGAAGATTGACCTTCGCAGCATTGACATCTCTGTCTTCTACACAGGAGCAATGCTGACAATTGTGGACCCGATCCGATAGCAGATTAGGGGTAAGCTCCCAACACTCATGACAGCGCTGAGTGGGCTTCAGTTTGAGGGTGGGCGATTCCAGATAGAATCCACCAGCTTCCGCTTCTTTGTAGTCCAGCATCGTTGAAATTTTAGCCATTCCCACATCCAGAATGGAGCGGTTTAGGCCAGCCTTCTGACGCCTGCGCTTCCCCTTCCTGGCTTTACGGGTCATGCCCTTGATATTCAATTTCTCGCCAACAACTAGGCTATTACCGCTGACTATGTTGCTGGTCACCTTGTGCGCCCAATCTTCTCGCTGACGGGCGACTTTTCGCTTCAACCTAGAAACTTTACGCTGAGCACGCTTCCACCGATTAGACCCTTTGATCCCTTTGCTTCGATTTGGTGAGCGCTTCCGGCGTTTCGCTTTTTCGGCGCGTTTCACCTGGCGCTGATTTTCAAGAATGAAGTCAGGTTTAGCTACTTTCTCCCCTGTCGATAGGGTGATAGCATCCTGGCATCCTAGATCAACGCCTATAGCGCCTTCACCCGTTTCTCGGGTGGGATTGCATTTGACAGTGATAGAGGCGTACCATTTGCCATTGCGATTGATTATTGTGCAAGTACTGGGTTGACCCCAGGTTCTTGCTTTGCCCCTCATCTGAATTTCACCCAGATTGCTCAATCTAAGTTTTCCGTTTTCTCCGTCACTCAACGCCTTCCACCCCGCCAGCGCGGGATAGGTCCAGCCTGAATATTGACGGATAGATTTGAACTTTGGATACCCCCTCAACCCCTTGAAAAACGATTGATAGGCCAAGTCAACCCGCTTCAGAGTCGCCTGCAGAGCCTGGGAGCCTAACTCAACAAATTCCGGCCATTCTTCCTTGAACGCAGGAAGAATATTTTGTTGGTCATAATAGGTGAGGCTAATCCCCCAGCGTTTGTACATATCTCGCCGGTCCGCTATCGCTGCGTTATAGAGATAACAGTGCAACCGTCGCCACTCATAGAGTTTCGCCTCTTGAGAAGGCGTTGGATAAAGCCGGAATGTGGTGCGTCGTGTTAGCATAGTCCAATTGTACTATTCGCCTGCACACCATGCAATATGAATTACACAAAGCGGCGCACTCGGTTTACCTAATTCACTTGCACTTGTATTTAGTGACAAAATATCGGCGGAAAATTATCAATCAGGCGATTGCTGGAAGGATTGCAGAGGTCACAAAGGGAATATGCGAAAAGCATAAATGCGCAGTTCTAACCGACGGCGCTGAACCCGACCATATCCACTTCCTGATTGATTTACATCCGGACAACAATATTTCTCAGCTGATCAAAAGCATCAAATCAGTTACCAGCAAGACAATCCGGCAAGAATTCCCGAAGCGTTTTACCAACTTCTACCGGCATAAGCGGGCATTGTGGGGAAGGCAGAAGTTTGTGGTGTCAGTTGGTGGTGCGCCGCTTGAAATCGTGAAGCAGTACATCGAAAATCAGGATGAACCTGTTGATTGAGGCTCGCTATCATCCCCCAGTGAGCAGGGCTCTCAGGGGGATTTCCCGCTCGGTTGGGTTAAACTCAGCGCCCCAACTCAAATCTCCCCCAAGAGATGGCCCTCCCAGAGCAATACGCGATTCGTCGATACTATATTTTTTAGTCAGGATGTTGAGTTCGCGTCTGACTAAATTCTCGTATCGTGCGATCGTGGCGTTCCAGGCCCCAGAACTAGCGTAAGCAGCTGAACTACTGCTCACATTCGGCAAGATAGCAATGAACGGATTTGTGGTGCGCACTTCATATTGGGCCGCGAAATATCTGTCAAATATGCCC
>JAKSDM010001796.1 GCA_022360135.1 Pseudanabaenales cyanobacterium
CAAGCGTACCATCCCCGGTATCCGCCGCATCGCCATGAAAGAAATGGGCGTGGACGTGATGGCGACCTCAGCAGCGCCGATCCAGCTAGCGATTTACGGAGACGACCTCGATGTCCTACATCGGCTATCAGCCGAGGTGCTGCGGATTGCCGAAAATACGCCAGGGTTAGTCATGGCCCACACCAGTTCCGCCCTGGCTCAACCGGAATATCGCTTGAGGATAGACCGCCGTCGGGCGCAGGAATTGGGGCTGACGGTGCGAGAAGTCTCTGAGCAAGCGCGTTACGCCCTCAACGGCAGCTTCACCCGCCGCTACTACAATCGTCCTAACCTGCGGCAGAATTCTATTCTGGTGCGCTACGAAGCAACCGATCGGGGCACTTTTCAGGATTTGTCGGGGGCCTACATTACCACCCTCTCAGGCCAACAGGTTCCTCTAAATACGCTAGCGACCTTGGAACGACAAGCCGGGCCTACCCTGATTGAGCATGTCAATGGGAAACGGGTGGTCTATGTCAATGGCTACTACCGCAAAAATGGCCCAGCCTCCATGGATCTGTCTATGGCGATCGCCATGCGGGCAGGGGCGGAATTGGAGTTTCCCCCCGGCTATGGCATCGATTCAATGGGGGACATGACCGACATGATGATTGAGTTTAGTCGCCTGCTCCAAGGCTTACTGGTCTCCTTGATCCTGATTTATTTAATTCTGGTCATCCAATTTGGCTCCTTCATCCAGCCGCTGGTGATGATGCTGTCTGTGCCGCTGCAGCTGGTTGGAGTTTTTGGGGCGCTGCTGCTAGCCCATCAAACCCTCTCCACGGTCTCGATTCTGGGCATCATCATCTTATCGGGGCTGTCCCTCTCCGCCGCCATTCTGCTGCTGGAACTGATTTTGACCAAGCGTCAAGCTGGGACACCGCGCAATATCGCCATTCGAGAGGCGGGACCAGTGCGACTCAAAGCCATCACAATGACCACCCTGACCACGATGATTGTGATTGTCCGACTCGCCTTTTTCCCAGAAACTGGCATGGACGCCTACTCGCCGATCGCCACGGTAATTCTGGGCGGCTTGGTCATTTCCACCCTGCTCACCCTGGTTGTAGTCCCTGTGGTTTATTCCTTTGTGGATGACATCGCTGTTTGGCTGGGACAATGGGGTAAAAAAAGACGCCCCCCTAGACTGCTTGAATCGGAGTGGCGATTGTGAGTAATAAAGGCCACAAGTTTCTCTGGCTATTAGAACTGCATCGGGGGAATTTTGGCCGTGGTTAAGCTATCATAGAAGCTGCTTGAGAAAAAACTTTGGGGTTATCCCCTTAACCTGCTTAAACACCCGGGTGAAGTGAGATTGGTCGGCAAACCCAAACTTATAGGCAACTTGAGCAATCGTTAAATCTCCTTGCTGCAGAACATGGGTGGCTCTTTCAATTCGACGCTTCAGCACATATTTGTGGGGCGTTAATCCAATTGCATGCTTGAGCAGCCTAGAAAAATGGAACTTACTTAAGCCTGCTTCCAAAGCTAACTCCGACAGGCTAATATCTTCAGTAAGATGGGTTTCAATGTAGTCAATCACACGCCCTAACCGTTGCCGTTCAATGGTGTGGAGATGGGGAAAATCAATGGGGCTGTCGATGCTGTAGTGATTGACAAAGTGAGCAGCCAGCGCTGTCGATAAAGTGTCTGCATAAAGCCGACCATTTGGACCTGCCATCTCCGCCTCAACCAATAGGGCCTGAATGAGAGCTTGTAGATGTCTATCTTGGGATTGATGTTGTCTGCGAAAGACCTGACGTTCAAGTAGCGGCTGATCGGGGAGCAGTTCAGGAATTTTTTGGGGGTCAAGGGTTAGCAGCACAAATTGGTTATGTCCACTGATGCGATGGGAAAAGGGAATGCCTGCCGGATTGACCCACAAATCTCCTGTCTGATAACGGTGAGTCCTAAACGTTTTGCCGTCCTTCCATTCCCATTCAAACGCAGGACCGATGTTCATAGCGAAGTAATGCTGAGTTACGGTGACGTTATCAGGAGTAAACCCCTTATTTTCCCCTTTTTCAAGGTAAATCCCGTCCCACGCCAAGTCTTTGCTTGATACGATGATATTACCCGCTGTCACCTCTGGATTAGGGGTCAGGGTATGGCTATCAACGAACTTAATCTGGCTTTGCACAGGTTTTCACCTCGAGAATCGGCATAGCGCAATTTTCTACTAAAACTCAGCAATCTGCTCCAAGCGTTAATTTCAAAGGTGTCCGATAGTGTTTAGTGTAAGTCAAAGATACGGCTTTGTAATTCATTTCACGATAGGACATTAATTATGGATTACTATACCCTGGGCGGCACGGGACTGAAAGTAAGCCGCTTGGCGCTGGGCGCGATGACCTTTGGTGATGACTGGGGCTGGGGCGCCGATGAAGCCAATGCCCACCAACTGTTTGACGCCTATCTGGAAGCGGGCGGCAACTTTATCGACACGGCGGATATGTATACCAATGGTAACAGTGAGCGGATGTTGGGACGCTTTGTCAAGGATAGCGGGACCCGCGATCGCGTTATCATCAGCACCAAATTTAGCTACAACGTCGAACCGGGTAATCCTAACGCTGGCGGCAACGGACGCAAGAATATCCTACGCGCCGTGGAGGGCTCATTGCAGCGCCTCGGC
>JAKSDM010001224.1 GCA_022360135.1 Pseudanabaenales cyanobacterium
CTGAGGGAGGCTGCATCAATCACCGCTATCAACAACCGGCTGTGACGCTTCAAGGTTTGTAGCCACTTTACCTCTTGCCGCCAGAATAGCGATTTCATCTGTCTTCCCGATTTGCTCTCTGGCTCCACCGGCAAATCCTGGGGTGGGTTCGCTTCAGTTTCTGATTGGGAAATGGGGATTGACTGACCAGTAGAGTCAGGGATCGGGGTCTGCTGAGGCGATCGCACTTCATTCCCCCCCAAAGCAGAGGTATTGAGCTGAGAAATATCCATAACTAATCCGATTTCAGGAATTGAAGCACACCATAATAAGCTCCTACCGTGTGTACAGCTCTCGATGAGAAAGCGTAAATCCTGACTCGCCCTTCTAATCCCCCCTTGCAAAGGCCGGAAACATCAGTCCTCCCCTTATTGCAAGGGGAAGTTAGAAGGAGTTAAACCCGCTTCGAGACACACGATTTGTATATACACCAAATATATGGATCCAGAGGACAGCATCGTGAACCACTACAAACAGATCAGACGCAAGTCTTTGTTCAGGTTTCCCATATCCCATATTTTCATAGAGAATTTGGCGGGGATTTTTGGACGTTTGCCTAAACCATTTAGAATAGATGAACACAGAATACATAATACGGCTTATGTGAGTTGATCGCTGGAATGAAGTAGATACGTTCAAATTGCCTAAATTCGTAATTTGGATGCTAATCGAAACCCTTGATATACAAGGACTCTAAATAACTCACATAATGCGTATAGTATCGGTTTGAATACTTACCCTGGCTTTATTTAAGCAGGAGAGTCGTGTCAATTTCAGTAATACCTATTCCCTATGTTTGAAGCCCTTGCCGACCGCTTAGAAGGCGCCTGGAAAACATTACGCGGCCAAGACAAAATTTCGGAATCCAACGTTCAAGACGCCTTGCGGGAAGTCCGCCGCGCCCTTCTAGAAGCAGATGTCAACCTGAAAGTTGTCAAGGACTTCGTCGCTGAGATTCAAACCCGGGCGCTGGGGGCCGAGGTGATTGCGGGCGTCAGGCCCGACCAGCAATTCATCAAAATTGTGCATGATGAATTGGTGACCGTTATGGGAGAAACCAATATTCCCCTGGCTAAAGCCGAAACGGCCCCCACGATAGTGCTCATGGCGGGTCTGCAAGGGACGGGTAAAACTACAGCCTCAGCCAAATTAGCCTTGCATCTACGCAAGCAAAATCGCAACGCCATGCTCGTGGCTACCGATGTTTACCGCCCCGCCGCAATTGATCAACTGATCACGCTGGGTAAGCAAATCGACGTCCCAGTATTTGAGCTAGGAAGTGACGCCAACCCAGTGGAAATTGCCCGCCAAGGGGTGGCTAAAGCGACGGCGGATGGCATTGACACCGTCATCATTGATACAGCTGGTCGTCTGCAAATTGACCAGGACATGATGAGCGAACTGGCCCAGATTAAATCGACGGTGCAGCCCCACGAGGTGCTGCTGGTGGTGGACGCCATGACTGGCCAGGAAGCCGCTAACCTGACCCATACCTTCCATAGCCAAATTGGCGTCACTGGCGCTATTCTGACCAAAATGGACGGCGATTCTCGGGGTGGAGCGGCCCTCTCAGTCCGTCGCATCTCCGGACAGCCGATCAAATTCATTGGGGTGGGGGAAAAGGTCGAAGCGCTACAGCCCTTCTATCCTGATCGGATGGCCTCTCGCATTCTGGGCATGGGAGATGTCCTTACTCTGGTAGAAAAAGCTCAGGAAGAAGTGGATCTAGCGGATGCTGAGAAGCTGCAAGAAAAAATTCTGACGGCGAAGTTTAACTTCAACGACTTCTTGAAGCAGACCCGCATGATGAAAAACATGGGCTCCTTGGGCGGCATCATGAAGTTAATTCCCGGTATGGGGAATAAAATTTCAGACGATCAACTACAGCAAGGAGAAGCCCAGCTCAAACGCTGTGAAGCCATGATCAATTCCATGACCAAGCAAGAGCGCGAAAATCCTGAATTGCTGTCAGGCTCCCCCAGTCGACGGCGGCGGATCGCCAAAGGCTCTGGCTATGGGGACAAAGATGTCAGCAAGCTAGTCAGCGACTTCCAGAAAATGCGCAATTTGATGCAGCAGATGGGGCAAGGCAACCTCGGTATGCCGGGGATGGGCGGCATGATGCCCGGAATGGGCGGCGGCTTCCCGGGGATGGGCGGCGGCTTCCCGGGGATGGGCGGTCCCCAGCCAGGATTCCGGGGCTATGCAGGCGGCGGCAAAAAGAAGAAGAAAAAGCAAAAGAAGAAGAAGGGGTTTGGAAATTTGTAATCTTACGCCACCTCACTATTCAGCTCCAACTGGCCTAATCGCTGTAGAATCCCGACAACCTGGTAAAGCTCATTGCCGGGATTGATTAGTGAAAACAGCCGGGATAGACCGTATTGGGGCGCAGTTTGTTGTTTCAATAGTTTGATAAATAGA
>JAKSDM010001360.1 GCA_022360135.1 Pseudanabaenales cyanobacterium
AAATTTCTCGCCTCATATCCCAAGCGAGCATTAAAGATCGCATAGGGATCTTGCTCAAGCGTATTGGCATCGTCAAAAAAAGTGGTTCCCAGTCCTTGTAGCTCAACCCGTCCCAAAAGACCAAAAGGACTTCGATACTGCACCGCCAAATTATAGGTGAGGTCGGGGGCGAAGGTGAGCTGATTTCCAGTTGAATCTTCCCCTGTAAAGGGATTGGTAAAGTCAGTAAACTCAGCATCGATAACGCCCAAACCAGCGATAATATCAAACCCTGTGATAGGAGTAGCCCTGGCTTCTAACTCAAAGCCTGTAATGCTGACATCCGCATTGTCAGTAAAGGAGCCGCCAAGCTCATCAAACAAGAGCACCTGAAAATTTTTAACTGGGTTGTGAAACAAGGCCAGATTAAGGGCGAGGCGATCGTCTAACCATGACGATTTCAAACCCACTTCGTAATTCCAAGATCGTTCTGCTTCATAGGTTGCTGTTTCTGCACTACCTGGGCCAAAATTAGCGCCGGGGGGTCTGTAGCCTCTTGTAATGCCGCCATAAGCCATCAGATTAGGATTAAAGCGGTATTCCACCACCAAGCGAGGTAACAGTGCATCTCCATCTTGTTCAACATCTCTGAGGGATAAAACGGTTGAGTCAGGGAGACCAGGAATGCTGATCGTGCGTTCGAAGCTTTCTAATGTGCTGTTGGTAGACTCATATCGTAGACCTGTCGTCAGTGTCAAAGGTTCAATCGGTCGATAGCTAACCTGCCCAAATAAAGCAAACGTGTCGCCGTTTACCTCGCTGTTGGTTAGATTGAGTGCGCCGTCGGGAAAAGGAAGGCCCAACAAAGTTGCCGCATCTTCACCGTATCGGAAACCGTTATCGACAGAGTCGAATTGACTGGATTCATAATAGCCGCCGAATAGCCACTCGAAATTTTCAGCTGTTGCAGGAGACTGTAGGCGAATTTCTTGGCTAAATATTGTTGTACTGAGTTCATCAATGATTCGCACCACGGCGTCCGCAGCCGTATAGTCGCCGTCAAATTCCAAATCATTTCGAGAGAAGCGACGAGCGGTAATTGAAGTGAAGCGAAAATCTGGATTATCGTAGGATACCTTCAGAGATTGGGTGTTAGAAATAAGGTCATTAAAACCATCGACATCTTGCTCTGTCTCAAAGGGATCTGAGTGATCAAATAAAACATAGGTACTGGCGCCATTCCGATAATCCTCGAAGGCGGCATTGAGGGTAATCCGCCAAGCGTCTGAGGGAGTCCAAAGCAGTTTTCCCCGCCCTGTTCCTCCTGAACGTTCATCCAATTCATCATTTAGAAATGCATTGTCTATGTAGCCGTCCTGCGAGCCATAGTTGCCCGACAAGCGGAAAAACAACTGATCATCAATCAAAGGACCGCTGGCGCTTGCTTGTAAATCGAAGTCATCAAAATTGCCATAGTTAGCGGCCCCCTTAATTTCAAAAAAGTTAGTGGGTCTGGGGGTAATAATGTTGACCACGCCAGCCAGGGAGTTTCTGCCATATAAGACATTCTGTGGGCCGCGCAGTACCTCCACACGTTCCAGATCGATCAAGTCTAGGTCAAGGAAAGACGCAAACCCATAGGGGACGCCATCCACATAGAAATCAACAGGATCCCGATTGGCGATAACGGAAGCGTTGGATAGCCCCCGAATGCTGTAGAGCGCGAAGGAGCGATCGCCACTGGGAAAGAAGGAGAAGTTTGGCGTGTTGCGAGCAATATCCTCTAGGGAGATAATGTCTGCATCTTCAATCTCCTGCGCCGTAATTGCAGTAAGGCTAATCGGCACATCTTGAATATCTTCGGGTGTTTTCTCAGCCGTCACTACAATTCGAATCGCCTCTGCACTGACTTCCGCCGTTTCTATTGTTTCTACGGTTGGCTCAACTCCTGGAATCACCCTTAATAACAACGCCTGCGGGTCAGCTCCGGCTTCTGCTGTCGGGGCTGAGCCTAATCCGGTAATGGCCACTCGAACGCGATTGTCGGACAAATTGGAAACTGTTACCCGGGTAATTCCCTCTATTGGATTGACGGACTGAAATTCATCACCGTCTGGCAAAGTCAGCACAGCGTTGGGGATATCAGCAATCAGGGCATTCCCGACGACTGTAGTAGAAGGAATGGCTAGTGGTTCGTCAGCCGTGTTTAAGATAACGTCTAGTCCTGAATCTGTTGGATTTAACTGCACTCCTGTAATTTGTATAAGGATCACTTGTTTTTGGTCATCGGCCACTTGTGCTTGGAATTGACCGCATAACTGATGGCTA
>JAKSDM010001009.1 GCA_022360135.1 Pseudanabaenales cyanobacterium
AACCCATCCGTAATCAGATAAACACCGTGTTGTCGAACAGGAAGCTGCTTTCCGCTCACAGATTCTAAGTGGACCGGTTCAAACCCTTGAACCCAACGATCGCGATCGCGATAGGCTACGACATGATCCATAGAGGTCGCGGCGAATTCATTCAGAAGTTGATCAATTAGGATTTGAGCTTGCCAGGTGTTTGCTTGCGGCAACGCCATATCAATGATTCGACAAGTTATAAAGGAATATTCCTGGGGAATCACGTGACAAAGTCCTAAAAGGGTTGCTTTTTCTGGATGAAGCCGGTCTCCACCCTTAATTGCCTGCATTTGATTAGCCATCACCCATAAATTAAGGCGATCTCGCCAACGCTGCTTCCCCATGGCTTGCAGCAAAGTAAGTAGACTGTTGAACTCAATATAGGAATCAGGGGGACGATTATCAGTCGTCACACCCCAGAAAAAGGCAATGTTCTGAGGCAGTTTTTCATGGCTCTTGAGTTGATCGAACAGGGCGATATAGTGATCTAGGGAGTCAGGCGCGATCGTATAGGTTTGCTCATCGAGTTGAGCAAATCGAGTATCCAGCTGAATGGCAATGACGTCTATCCCCTGTTGAGTCAGCTGTTTTACGATCTGGGGGCCAATACCCAGTTGATCTATGAAAACCAACCATCGCTGATCAACGGGTAACGGGGTTGGTTTGGGTAAGAGCGATCGTTTCCATGATGGTAGATAAAACCAATCCGCCATCGCTGATTTACGAGAGGGGTCTACCGGGACCGATTTTTGACTTTTATCCTTCTCCAGCCAATAACGTTGCCGCTCAAACGGGTAGGTGGGCAGCGGTATACGATATCGTCGCTCCTGCTGGTAAAAGCTAGACCAATCAATGCGGCTTCCGACCAGCCAGAGTTGGCCCAGCGCAGTTAAAACACTGTTGAAGTCTGAACGTGACTCCTGAGGATGGCGCAATGAGGTCAGGATCAACGGCCGTGATTCGGGTTGCAATTGGCGTTTGATCAGCGTGCTTAATGTCCGTCCGGGCCCCACTTCCAGGAAAATCGCTCGGGATCGCTGCAATAATGTAGTGACGCCCGTCGCAAATTGCACGGTTTGTCGTAGATGTTGACTCCAATAGTGAGGATCGATCGCCTCTTCTGGAGTGATCCAAGTCCCTGTCAGGTTTGAGATAAAGGGTATTTGGGGCGACTGGCGTTTTATCCGCCGCACCTGTGTCGCAAATGTCTCCAAGATTGGCTCCATCATTTGAGAATGGAACGCATGAGAGGTATGCAAAAGACGACACTCTACGCCTTGAGCATGCAACTGGGTTTGGAATTGGGCGATCGCTGCCGATTCACCGGACACCACGCAAGCGGATGGCGCATTCACCGCCGCCAAGGAGAGCGCCTTATTCAATAAAGGTTGAACATCCTTAACTGCGAGGGGGACCGCCACCATACCGCCAACTGGCAATTGCTGCATTAATCGTCCTCGCATTGCCACCACCGCCAGCGCATCTTCTAGTGTAAAGACGCCTGCCAAAGTCGCCGCAACATATTCGCCAATACTGTGCCCCATCATCGCGGTCGGACGAATCCCCCAGGACTGCCACAACTGCGCAAGGGCGTATTCAATCACGAATAGGGCCGATTGTGTAATGGCGGTTTGCTGTAATTTTTGGTTGGCCAATTCAACAGCATCGGCCTGGGGATATAGGATTTGCCGCAGGTCCAGTTCTAGATGGGGCATGAGCAATGTAGAGGCGCGATCAACCCAGTCTCGAAATATAGATTCTTGCGCATATAACTCATGAGCCATCTGAATATATTGCGCCCCTTGCCCAGGAAATAGGAAGACGATAGGGCGATCGCCCGGCTGCCATTGATGCGTCGCCACTCGTTGAGGATCAAAAGAGTCTATCGCTGCGATGGCGTCATCTCGATCTTGGCAAACAAGCATTCGACGGTGTGGAAAAGTTCGCCGTCCAATTTGTAAGGTATAGGCAATATCCGCCAAATTGAGGTCGGGATGCTGTTGTAAATGATGGGCCAAATTTGCGGTCATGGCGTCTAGCGCAGATGGCGTCTTAGCCGACAACAACAAAACTTGCCATGGACGAGATGGACTGGATGCGGGTAAGGATGGCGCTTCTTCTAAGACTACATGGGCATTGGTGCCGCCAAATCCGAAGGAACTGACTCCGGCGCGTCGGGGTGCGCCGTTTGCCCGCCAATCGGCAAGTTGAGTATTGACATAAAAAGGACTGTTGGCGAAATCAATTTCAGGATTGGATTGCTCAAAGTGTAAGCTTGGCGGCAATTGTTTATGATGCAACGCCATCACTGTTTTGATCAGACTTGTGACGCCCGCTGCCGAGTTAAGGTGACCCACATTGGTTTTGACAGAGCCGATTGCACAACTTCCTCGATTTTGAACCGTGCTGAATGTCTTCTTTAAGGCCCTAAATTCGATCGGATCGCCCAACGCAGTGCCTGTTCCGTGCGATTCAATATAGGTCACTGTAGCCGGATCAATTCTGGAAACCGCTTGCGCCTCGGCAATGACCTTAGCTTGACCGTCTACACTCGGCGCCGTGAAGCCAACTTTATTAGCCCCATCATTGTTAATCGCCGATCCTTTAATCACGGCATAAATGGAATCCCCATCGGCTAAAGCCTCTTTGAGACGCTTGAGCACGACTACGCCAACGCCATTGCCAATCACTGTACCCTGGGCCTTGGCGTCAAAGGCGCGGCAATGTCCATCGGGGGACACAATTCCTTCTTTCTGGTAGAAGTAGCCTGTAGTATGGGGAACGTTCACCGAAACGCCACCCGCCAACGCCATATCACATTCATAGTTCATCAATCCTCGGCAGGCTAAATGAACTGCGACTAAGGATGTCGAACAGGCAGTACTGACATTGATGCTAGGGCCTTTCAAGTTCAACTTGTAAGACACACGGGTAGAAACGTAATCCTTATCATGACTGAGAAGAATTTGGGCGAATTGGGACGCTAGCTTGTCCCGCTGAGACAGTAGATTATCAAGCAAATAGGTGCTGATATTTCCGCCTGCATAGACGCCAATCCAACCTTTGTAGGTTTCTGAGTCATATCCTGCGTGTTCCAGGGCTTCCCAAGCCGATTCGAGAAATAGGCGATGTTGCGGATCCATTAGCTCGGCTTCACGGGGCGACACCTCAAAGAAAGCGGCGTCAAATTGATCGATGTCCTCCAGCACTGCACCTGCTTTGACGTAGTTGGGCTGCTGAAACCAGCTCAAATCAATGCCTGCGGCGATCAATTCGGTATCGCTGAATTGGGCGATCGTCTCCTGTCCAGCACAAAGATTTTGCCAGAATTCGCTGACATTTTTGGCCCCAGGAAAACGCCCGACCATGCCGATAACGGCAATGCCATTAAGGGACATTTGCGCGGCTTGATTATTCACGAATACGTCTCCTTTGCTCCATCAATGCTTCGTCCGCCGCAATCGCCGCTTGTAATCGATCAACGCGTTCATTTAGCTGTTGCAGGTCAGATATATCGGAGGATTGCCCCTTCAGGTAGGAGGCTAAGGAGTGAATCGTGGGGTACTGAAAGGTATCCGCCACTGCTAAATCCTGGTTCAATTGGCGCTGTAATTTGCTGCGCACCTGCACCGCCAGCAGCGAATCGCCCCCGAGGTCAAAGAAATTATCATGGACGCCAATATCTTGAATGCCTAAAGTAGATTGCCAAACGCTGGCGATCACCTTTTCAACTTCATCTTCAGGGGCGACATAGGCATTGTTTAGATCGGGACGGGAATGTTGAGTAATTAAGGATGCAGACGCTTCTGAGAGCAGCGCGCCGTCCAGGTCTAATAGGCCATGGGATGAGAAGGGCGACTGAGATGAGTCCAGGCTTCCCTTGGATTCACATGGAAAGATGAGTACTTGGGGTAACCCACGATTCAGCACGCGATGAAAGACTTCAACGCCCTCTGATGGCGAGAGCCAATCTTGAAAATTGGATTCGGCAGAGACTACCGACTGAGCTTCTGCGTTACCGACGGTTGAGGCTAAAGCTGCGTTACCGACGGTTGAGGTTAAAGCTGCGGCCATTCCTACAGTGTTTTCGGCCTTTGGTGTTTTCGGCTCAGTTGATGAGGAATTGGCAGTGATTTGGTCAAGTAATTCGGCGGAATCGGGCAATGAAATCACAACTTTACCGATATGCTTCGCCTGCGCCATATAGGTAAACGCATCGGTAATTTCAGCCACCTTAAAAACCCGATGGGGCAGGGGGCGGAGTGTCTCATCCTGCACCTGTTGGAAAACGGTTTGCCATAGGGTCTGGAAGTTAGGCAAATCGCGATCAAGATGCACTGCCATGAAAGAAAGGTTATGGCGGAAGGGAAGCAATCCTAAGGGGCGATTGTTTAGAATATCGCGCAGTCCAAGTTCTAAAAAGCGTCCATATCGCGCTAAGACAGACAGACTTTTATCCATGAACTCACCGCTTAAGGAGTTCAATACCATATCCACGCCGCGTCCATGGGTGCAGCGCATCACGGCTTCCGCAAAGTCCAATGAGCGCGAATCAAACACATGCTCAATGCCCAGCGATCGCAAATAATCCCGCTTCTCTACACTGCCTGCCGTGGCCAAAATGGTGGCTCCTACCGATTGAGCGATCTGCACCGCCGCCATGCCGACTCCGCCTGCCGCCGCATGAATCAGTACAGTCTCACCTGAACAAAGCCGTCCTTGATGAATCAGCGCTAAGTATGCCGTGCTGAAGGTAATGGGAATCGTAGCCGCTTGTTCAAATGTTAAGGATGGCGGTTTGGGGGCTATCAGAGCCGCTTTTGTGATCACAAACGGACTGAAACAAGATGAGCCAAAAGCCATCACCTCGTCGCCAACCACAAATTGGGCGACGCCATCCCCAACTTGGGTGATTGTTCCAGCGCACTCATACCCAAACTTGAATGCAGCATCGGGCGGAGTCAGCATACCGAGGGCAATGAGGACTTCTTGAAAGTTAATTCCAGTTGCCCGCACAGCAATTTCCACCTCTCCGGGTCCGGGGGCTGGGCGCGGCATAGCTTGATAGGTGAATGTGTCTAGCTCCCCTGGCGTAGCGATAGTAAGATAGCCGTTTGCGGGCGGCGGCGAGGCTGGAGTGGATGTATCCGCCTCAATTTGCCGCAATGTATAGTCTTCAATGTCAACTAAGACGTTACCTTGTTCATCAAACAATGTGATTTGGAATCGCAAAATGCCTGTGGTCTCATGATTGGACTCCAGCGCTCTGATATGGGTGTAGATCTTTGCTGGCAGCGGCGCATAGTAACGCAAGCGTTTGTAAGCGAGAGGAAGCAGGCGATCGCTAAACATACCGCTAAAGAAACTCACAGCACTGTCCAGTAAAGCAGGATGTAAACGATAGTCGTCTAAATCGGAGAGGTAAGCCTGTGGCAGCTCGAATTGTCCAAACCCTTCATCGGCGACAAATTGCAGATATTTAATACTGCGCCATCGAGGACCGAGCACCAGATATTCGGAGGTCAATTCAGAGGTAAAATCTGTTTGACGAGATCCCTGGCAACGAGCTTCAATCACCGATAAATCTTGTGATTTCATCGCAGACTTGGTAAGGGCCGCAATTAGCCCTTTGGCGTGTACTTGCTCTTGTTCACCGCCATCAGATGAAGTGCTAGTGACAACAAATTCAAGCCCATCATTATCGGGCGTTAACTGGATGCATAGGTTGATCTCGTCTTGCTCGGATACGGTTAACGGCCTCAGGAAGGTTACCTCTTTGAACTCACAACAGGTGCGTCCCGTGTGTTCCGCGTAAGCTGCGCGCACTAGTTCTAAATAGGCCGTACCCGGTAAGGTGGGCTGTCCCATCAGTTGATGCTCAGCCAGAACCCAATGCTGTTGCGAGCTGAGTCGGGACAGATAAATCACCTGATTTCCTTCCACTCGCACTTGTTGGATCAGAGGATGATCGACCGATTGCATAGAAGGAACTACAGGAACTAATCGATCAGTTAGCCACTTGGTTCCTTCAACGCCCATTCCTTCACCTTGCCAGGCGTACCAATTAATCGAAGTTGTGAGGCAGCTAGTCGTCGCAGTTTTAAAGTGGGCGAATGCATCAAGGAAGGTATTGGCTGCTGCATAGGCTACTTGTCCAAATAACGGCCGCACCGCCGCCCCGGATGAACAAAGAATGAAAAAGTCCAACGGGACGTCTGCCAACAAAGTTTCTAAAACTTGAGTTCCTTTAATCTTGGGAGCAAACACTTGCTCAACTTGTTCAATCGTTTTGCGCTGTATGGCGCCGTCGCCCAAGACTCCAGCTGCGTGAATCACACCATTTATTGGGCCAAATTGAGATTGAGCTTGGGCGATCGCCGCCTTCATCTGCTCCCCATCGCTCACATCCGCCTGAATCACCATCACCTCGGCTCCAGAGGCTTCGAGCGCTAAGAGCTGGCGAAGCTTACGATTTGTAGACGCAGATTCATCGCCAGTCGCCAAGCAGGACGACCAGTCATCGCGAGCGGGTAAAGCCGAGCGTCCCGTGAGCACCAACTTAGCCCGCACCGTCTCAGCAAGATATTCGGCTAAAGTCAATCCAATTGCGCCTAAGCCTCCGGTAATCAGATACACACCACCCTGGCGGAGGCCAGGAGACTCATTGGAATCGAGCGGCGTCGGTTCAAACGTCTGCACCCAACGATGCCGGCCCCGATAGGCAATCAGATCATTGACTATCGGGGTCGTGAGTTCCGTGACTAATTGATCAACCAGCGCAGCCGAATTTGAAGGCGTAGTCAGAACAACATCAATACTGCGGCCGTGAAGATTCGGATACTCTTGGGGGATGACTTTAAGCGCACCCAATAGAATCGCCTTCTCTGGACACAGCGATTCTTCACCCGTCACAGCTTGTACTTGATTAGTGATCACCGTAATTTGCAAATCATGGCTGAAGCGCTGTCTGCCAATTGCCTGCGCCAAAAACAGCAGGCTATAAAATCCTCTGGATTGGATGGTATTAAGGTCCGATTCAGTTAAAGGGCGCTCGGGCGTTTCCACACTCCACAAATGTACTAAATGAAAGGGCTCTAAACCTTGACTCATCAAGGCTTGTAGCAGAGCGTCATAGTCTTCGGGTCGATGCGGATTGAGGGTGTAGCTGTAGTGATCGTCCTGCCCGAACTGCTCCCCGGCTTTGACTAGAATAATTGTTCCGCCTCGTTGGTCGAGCTGTTTGGCCAAGTCTAAGCCTAAACCGCACTTATCTAACCAGACTAACCAACATCCAGAGACCGCTTGACTTGATGTCTGAGCTGGCAAAGTGGCGCGCTTCCATGACGGTAGGTAGAACCAATTGGCGATATCAGATTTTTTATGCGCTGGAATTGGAACAGTGGAAGTTGAAGCATCGCTCGTCTGCCAAGGATCTTGAGCAGATATCACTGGTAAAGTTGGTTCGGTAGGAGTAAGTCGATCAAACCAGTAACGTTGTCGTTCAAAGGGAGTAGCAGCAAGTCGATCAAACCAATAACGTTTTCGTTCAAACGGATAAGTGGGTAAGGGGACACGCCGCCGCTGTTCTGGTTGATAAAATCCGTTCCAATCAATTTGTACACCAGCTAACCAAAGCCGCCCTAGCGTTCGCAGTAAAACAGCCAGATCAGGTTGATGCTCCCGAGGATGACGAACTGAGTGGAAAATAGGTTGCTCAGATGATGTGTTGGGGGCCTGCATTCGAGCCAGTTTACTCAGGGTTCGTCCTGGGCCGACTTCGAGTAGAACTAAGGTCGCATCTTGCTGCAATACCTGCAATCCTTCAGCAAACCGTACCGTTTGCCGCAGATGGGTCGCCCAATAATCAGGATTTGTCGCCTGTTCCGGAGTAATCCAAGCGCCCGTGACATTGGAAATAAAGGGAACTTGGGGCGGCTTGAGCGTTACCTGCTGCACATGGGATGTAAGGGCCGCCAGCATAGGCTCCATCATAGGAGAGTGAAACGCATGAGACGTGTGCAAGCGACGGTGATCAATCCCTTCTGTATCCAATTTCGCTTCTAATGCGGCGATCGCCTCTAGTGTTCCTGACAATACGCATGAAGCGGGGGCGTTGACGACTGCCAGAGTCACATCACTATTTAAGTAGGTCTGTAATTGTGCTTCTGTCGACGATACCGCCAGCATTCCCCCTGGCGGCATAGACTGCATCAGTCGCCCACGGGTTGCGACCAGCGAGAGCCCGACTTCCCAAGTGAAAACACCAGCGATTGCAGCGGCGACATATTCCCCAACACTATGCCCGATCATGGCGCTGGGACGAACACCCCAGGATCGCCACAATTGCGACAGGGCGTATTCAATTACAAATAGGGCGGGTTGAGCGATCGCCGTTTGTTGCAAAGTTTGGCTTGCGGTCTCCGCTGAGTCAGTAAGTGGGTAAAGAATGTGTCGCAAGTCCAGACCAATGTGCGGCATTAGGAATTCCGCTCCGCGATCGATCCAGTCCTGAAAAATGGATTCCTGTTCGTATAGGCCATGCGTCATCTGGACATACTGTGAACCCTGCCCAGAGAAGAGAAAAGCAACTGCGCGATCGTCCTCTGAAGGTCTACCAGTGTAGACCTGTTGTGGATCGAGCGTCGTAAGTGCGTTACTTGCAGCCTCAGATGTTTGGCCCACCAACACCCGCCGATACGGAAAGGCCTGTCGCCCAACCTGTAATGTATAGGCGACATCGGCCAGATTGAGATGCGGATGTTGCTGTAAATGATTGGCTAAATTAGTCGTGGCAGTTTCTAAAGCAGAAGCCGTTTTAGCCGAGAGCAGCAATAATTGCCAGGGACGCGATGGGCCTGATGCGGATAAGGAAGGCGCTTCTTCCAAGACAACATGGGCATTGGTGCCGCCAAATCCAAAGGAACTGACTCCGGCGCGTCGGGGCGCGCCATTACGCTGCCAATCAACCAGTTGAGTATTGACGTAGAAAGGCGTGTTGGCGAAATCAATCTCGGGATTGGGGGCTTCAAAGTTTAAACTCGGCGGCAATTGTTTGTGATGCAACGCCATCGTAGTTTTGATCAAGCCTGTAATGCCAGA
>JAKSDM010001229.1 GCA_022360135.1 Pseudanabaenales cyanobacterium
GACATCAGCTATCTCATCTGAGCAATCTGCAGGATTACTGGTTGACATGAGCCGAGTGGAATCCATGGATAGTTCAGGGCTAATTTCCCTTGTTTCCGCCCTGAGTTTGGCTCGCACCTTAAGTAAACGGTTCAGCTTGTGTGCTGTCCCTCCCTCTATTCGAATTGTTTTCGAGTTGACTCAGTTGGATCGAGTGTTTGAAATGATTGAGAGCGACTCAGAACAGACTTTAGCGGCTTAAGGGGATAGGTCCTAGGGGCCTTAGACCATAAGCTCCACCTCATCTACGAATCATTGGGCGCTCCAAAGAGGTTTCTAAATCTTTCTCCTTCTGCCCCCTCCTTCTGCCCTGCTTTTCGTGTCGTTTGCTGATTCAACTCAATCGCCCTGCTCCCGGTCTAAATCTGTATTACTTACCGGGTCAAATTCTTGCTATAGCCAGAGAAAAGCCAGAATAAAGGGTTTCGGCTATATTTAAGAGATAATTTGGCAGCTATTGATGACAGGTTTCTATTGTGGCGATCGCAGCTCAAGACCTTATTACGACTAAAGTGGCTCGACCCGCTCGATATCTTGGCAATGAGCTAGGGGCGATTCATAAGCCATGGAATAGCGCAGCGGTTCGCTGGGCGCTGACCTACCCTGAAGTCTACGAAGTTGGGGCCGCCAACTTAGGCCACATCATTCTCTATAGCATTCTCAATGTTCAGCCTCGGCAACTCTGCGATCGCGCCTATCTGCCAGCGCCCGATTTAGCCAAGCAGCTGCGGCATAGCCAGACTCCTCTGTTTGCAGTGGAGTCTCGACGCAGCTTAACAGACTTTGACATCCTTGGTTTTAGCCTTAGCTACGAGTTAGGCGCGACTAATATTTTAGAAATGTTGGACTTGGCGGGTATCCCGCTGACTTGGCAAGAACGAGCCTACGCAGGGGCTTGGAATGTGGAGCAGGGAAGCTGGCCGCTGATCTTCGCGGGGGGGCAAACCGCCACCTCGAATCCAGAACCTTACGCTGAGTTTTTCGATTTTATCGCTCTGGGTGATGGCGAAGAGTTGCTGCCCGAAATTGGACTGGTGCTCGAAGAGGGCAAAGCCGCTGGCCTCAGTCGGGAAGAGCTGCTTTTGGATCTAGCCCAAGTGCCTGGCGTCTATGTCCCCCAGTTTTATGATATGGCGGCGGATGGTTCTGTTCACCCTAACCGCCCTGGCCCGCCGGAGCGAATCCTCAGGCGGGTCGCCGACCCCTTGCCCGCCTATTCAATTGGTTTGGTCCCTTATGTCCAGACAGTGCATGATCGCCTAACCATCGAAATTCGTCGGGGCTGCACGCGGGGCTGCCGGTTTTGTCAGCCGGGGATGCTGACTCGACCCGCCAGGGACGTAGAACCGCGTAAAGTGGTCGATGCAATTGAGCAGGGCATGCGAGCCACTGGTTATAACGAATTTTCTCTACTATCCCTAAGCTGCTCGGACTACCTGGCGCTGCCAACAATCGGCGTGGAGATTAAAAATCGCCTAAAGAATCAGAACATTTCCCTTTCCCTACCCAGTCAGCGAGTGGATCGCTTCGATCAAAACATTGCCCAGATTGTGGGCGGCGCTCGCCGAACCGGGCTGACCTTTGCCCCCGAAGCAGGCACCCAGCGGATGCGAGACATTATAAATAAGGGGCTCACCAATGAAGAACTGCTCCGGGGGATTAAAACCGCCTACGAACAAGGATGGGATAAGGTTAAGCTCTACTTTATGATTGGTCTGCCTGGGGAAACCGATGTAGATGTATTGGGCATTGTTGAAACAGTGCGCTGGCTCAGGCAAGCCTGCCATCTGAAGGGACGCAAACCTTTGGGCTTTAACTTGACGATTTCTAACTTCACCCCCAAGCCTCATACTCCTTTCCAGTGGCATTCTGTCTCTACGGCTGAATTTGAGCGCAAGCAAGCACTTTTGCGACAGGCGTTTCGCCCTCTCCGGGGGGTAAAGGTGAACTTCACCGACGTTCGGATTTCAGCCATGGAGGATTTTGTCGGTCGCGGCGATCGCCGCCTATCGTCAGTGCTACGTCATGCCTGGCGGTTGGGGGCGGGGATGGACGCCTGGTGGGAGAATCTGGATCAGGCGTTTGCAGCCTGGAAACAAGCGATCGCAGCGGCTGGTTTGACCTGGAAGTATCGTCAGGTGGCCAAGGGCGAGTGGAATGTGATGGAAACCCACAACCCTGAGCATTCTACTGAGCTGGACGCCCCGTTGCCCTGGGATCACCTGGATACTGGCATCGATAAAGGTTGGCTTCAGGCAGACCTGCATCGCGCCCTAGCGGCGGCGACCGTACCCGACTGCTCCTTTGAAGGATGCTCCCATTGTGGCGTGTGC
>JAKSDM010001435.1 GCA_022360135.1 Pseudanabaenales cyanobacterium
AACCACCATGAGCAAACGATTAAGGATGACCTTGAAGAGTTTTGGCAAAAAGCCGGATTTCCTCAAGAACAGTTGCAGCAACTA
Organism: Pseudanabaenales cyanobacterium; assembly: GCA_022360135.1. Taxonomy (GTDB): domain Bacteria; phylum Cyanobacteriota; class Cyanobacteriia; order Phormidesmidales; family Phormidesmidaceae; genus JAKSDM01. Next base: position 85 of record JAKSDM010001435.1, read on the forward strand.
GAGGCTCAAATTTTCTCAGAAGGGAGCGCCATTAATCAGCAGCCGCTGAACTTAACGAATATTGACTACAGTGTTTTATCAGATGTCTCACGCCGCATCTGCGAAAAATTGGGTCAACCCTCAACTTAATGAGTTGATGTGTTATCGCCATACTCACAAACCCATTCAATTACTGACATAATGAATGGTCGAATGGTTTAGGCGTTGGGTTTCGCACGCTCAACCCAACCTACAACTGACATAATGAATGGTCGAATGGTTTAGTCATTTATGGCGCGTTTGCTCCAGCGAGTGTTGTGCTTGTTCTGGCTTGCCCACTTCCTATTGAGCCTAGAGAATAGGTAACAGTCCTTTCATGGTTCGTTTGGTGAAATCCTCAACGAATGCCGAAATCAGGGATTGGATGTGCGTCATGCCGTTGCTATTGGGAGCCTGACAAAGGTAAGGTGAACCAAAACTCGGCCCCCCCGTTAAGGAGCGTTTTGACACCGATGTTTCCGCCATGGGCTTCTACAATTTTCCGGCAAATATAGAGACCTAAGCCATAACCTGACGTTTGACGACTAGCATAACCACGGGAATAAATCTTAAACAGCTCTTCGCTTTTTCTAGGATCCACGCCAATACCATTATCAGAAACCGTACAGCTAATCATGGATTGATCGCCATTGCACATAGTTGCATTTAAAGCAATTGCAACGCCTTTTGGATTGTATTTCAGGGCATTGTCAATTAAGTTCTCAAATACCCGTTGAAGCTGATTTGCATCTGCCTGAATCATTGGCAGGCCAGCAGAAATGTGATTTTCTAAAGTTGCATCCGCCGCCAGCAGCTTAGCCTCATAGGCTATTTTCAAATCTTCTGTTAGCTGGCTTAAATCGATTGGTTCAAATTGCAGCGCTATACGCCAAACATCTGAAGATTGGACTTCCATCAGAGAATTCATTAGCTTGAGTTGGCGATCGCAGCTCTTCTGAATCATAGTTAGCGCCGCTGGTTTTATTTTAATGATGGTTGACGGCTCTACCCGATTGCTCGAGGCTGCTGTATCATCTGCCCTAGAGGTGCGAAACAGTATTCCCTGAACCAGACTAGAAATTCCCATCACCAAGTTACGTAAGTCATGGTTGATGGCGTGGGAATAGGTTTGCAGAGCATCTTGCGCTGTTTGGCGATCGCGCATTTCTTGCTCTAGGGATTGAGTGCGTTCATGGACCGCCTGCTGAAGGTCTTGCTCTCGCTGACTGAGCACATGAATCATATACTGAAATGCTCTTGCAAGTTGCCCGGGTTCATCTTGCCGAATCGTTAAGACATCTAAGTCTTGAGCTTGGAGTTTGGTATTCTGTCGTTGATTGACTGAACAGCTACTAATATGTTTTGCCGTACTGGTTAATATTTTTAGCGGCTGAATAACAGTTCGCCAGAGTAATCGGTTAATCACTAAGAAAAGCGCCCCAAAAATGCTTAGGAGTGTTTTTGTCACCGTCAGAAGGTTCTGACGCCCTCGATCAAAGATCTTGTCTGCAGGCACATAAACCATCTGAGCCGCCACCACATCATTTAGCTTCCACCTAAAGCCATTTTGATCGCCATACATCTCGATCAGATGCTTGGGCGCGTTGCGCGGATCGCCATGACAGGTTAAACAGCTGGTGTTATTCATGATTAGAGGTCGAGCTAAATAAAATAGATTTTCTCCATCTAAGGCTCGATATCCAGATAGTATTTGGGGTTCAGGGATTGTAAGCTGTTGCTGCAATTGGGTAAAGATTTGGGCTTCAAACTCATCGGTTCGATCGAGTGGATTTGTTGGATTGAGAGCCGCTTCTTTATAGACAAAGTTTTGGAAGTCAGCATCCTGCCGCTGAAAATCCGAAAAAATAGTTCGGGCTGCAAAATTAGGTACACTTTCTTGAATAAAGCCATCCCCCAATTCTGAACTCCCTTCCAATAGCGGTTGAATATTGTCTTGGGTGTAATTACGGGCAGCTTGCATCGCCGTTAGAAAGATTTCCGCCCGTTCTTTAACAGCTTGCTCAGCCTGATAATTGAGATGTTTGGCAAGGATGAAGGTAGTTAAACAACCTCCTAGAATGCAAACAAGGGCTAATAATAAACTAAATTTGGCGCCAAGGCTCCAAGGCGCCATAACGCTTACGGCTTTGCGTTGATAAGACAAAGTGATATATAGAGGTTAGGGGTGTTTAGCGGTCTATCAGACAGCACATTGTATCAATTAGTTATTGTATCAATTAAGTATACTGTTTCAACTCCAGATCCGGAATAACCCGGAATGGCGCTGAAATAGAGTTTATAAATCGCTAAAAGCCCTGATATTCCGTAGGGTGGGCATTGCCCACATGGCTTATTTCAGTGCCATTCGGAATAACCCGCGCTATTACCCATGTTTTGCTAAGCCCTTGGCCGCTGTCCGCTGTTTAGGTAAATACCCATGCTGAATAGGCGACTCAAATGTTTAACAGCTTAGTCGCCCAAACCGCAAGCTGTGTGCGATCGCGCAAATCTACCCGATTCAAGATATTGCTGACGTGATTTTTAACCGTCTTTTCTGTGATCTTAAGTATCCGAGCAATTTCTCGGTTACTCGCCCCCTCAGCAATAAGTTGCAATACTTCTTGCTCCCGAGGCGTCACTCCCTTCGGATTGCCTGGTTTCTTAGGGCGTGCAGGGGGCTTGAGTTGCTGACATAATTTTTGCCTCAGACTAGGGCCAAACTGCATATAGCCCTTGTGAGTAGTCTGGACGATCTGGATAAAGTCTTCAGGGGGAGTATTTTTAAGCAAATATCCTATGGCGCCTTGCTGCATTGCTTCAATCAGATACTTATCCTCCTCATGAGTGGTTAAAATCAAGACTTTTATTTGGGGTAACGCTCGACAAATTTCTCC
>JAKSDM010001451.1 GCA_022360135.1 Pseudanabaenales cyanobacterium
ATCGCGAACCGCACCAGTTCAGCCCGATTATTTGTTTCAGTTTTGCGGAGTAAGCTAGTCACATATTTCTCAACCGTGCGAGGGCTTAAAAAAAGGCGCTCACCAATCTGGGCGTTTGAAAGGCCATCGGATATAAACACAAGTACATCTTGCTCTCGGGAGGTTAAATCTGGGGTTTGGAGCCGCCCATTAGTTGAGCTAGCCATGAGGTAATCAGATTTGCCTGTAGGCCATTCAGATTGTTGAACCTGCACAATATTTAACATATGACTGCGTTCTAACAAATTGCGCACTACCGCCTCAAGCTCATCCAATTCAAAAGGCTTAGGCAGGTATACATCACAGCCCAACCGATACCCTCGGATCCGCTCTTGAACTTGGGTGCGCTCCGTCAGAAAAATGACGGGTAATAACCTAAGCGCTGGCTGTTGTCGAACCGCTTTGATCAATTTGTAGCCGTCCATCTGGGGCATAGTGATGTCTGTAATGATCAGGTGTGGCTGCTTCTCCTCTATCAATCGCAAGGCTTCTAACCCATTTTTCGCCATAACAACTGAATACCCCGCTAACTCAAGGTAGTCGTTTATAGATAGACGAGTTCCCTCATCATCATCAGCCACGAGGATTGTCAGGGGCATAGATCTATCAAAAGGAATGCTTCTAATTCATAGCCTAAGCAAGTTGAACAAATAGCCTCCGCCAACGGGGATGAACTTTAATTACGGAGAAATTTAATTATATATCGTTACGAATCTCAAAAGAATCTAGGTATTGACCTGACTGGACCGTTCTGGCTGGGCAAGGGGACGGGGGGATAAGGACAGGGGACAGCTATAGACTGGATTCTGTAGGGCTGCCCCCGTCTGGTGGAATTTCTGACTTCTGACTCTGATCTTCTAACTCCTGTCTCCCCATTCACAAGGCTGAAACCATTAGATTTTCAGGTTCTCCAGGGTTACCCTGAATCAACACCGATCGCTGATTGGCGTGGAGATGTCGGATTATTTTATACATCGTCTCAATCTCATTTGGCATCCCTAGCTTCTCAGCTAAGGCATTTAGAGAAAGTGGCTCGCCCACTTCCCGCAACTTCTCAACCAGTTTGACCTGTAAGTTGAGAACGCTGGCGGCGGCCTTTTTACCAGCCTCGACGCCGGGTTGGTGGTAAGCGTTGATATTGACTAAGGCGGCGTATAAACCCACTGCTCTCTCGTATAGAGCAATCAAGGCTCCCACCATATAAGGCGTGACTTGTGGAATGGTTATGGTGATAGAGTCACGCTGATTATCATAGAGCGCCTGTCGGGTTCCCTGTAAAAAGCCTAAGAGGTAATCACCTGAGGTCACACCCGGATCAATTTCTACGGAGTCGCCTTGGCGGTCTTTTAAGACTTCAACAAAGGTCACAAAAAAGCTGGGAACGCCCTCTCGCAATTGTTGGACGTAGGCGTGCTGATCAGTAGACCCTTTATTGCCATAGACGGCTATCCCTTGGTAAACCACATTACCGTCTAGATCTCTTTCTTTACCCAGAGATTCCATAACCAGTTGCTGCAGGTAGCGGCTGAATAATAGCAAACTGTCTTTATAGGGCAGTATCACCATGTCTTTTTCGCCTTTGCCGTTGCCTGCACAGTACCAGGCCAACGCTAGCATTGCGGCTGGGTTTTGATTGATGTCGGGAACTTTTGTGGCGGCGTCCATTTCTTTTGCCCCCGCCAAAATAGATCGGATATCAATTGCTTGCAGCGCTGCAGGCAAAAGCCCTACAGCAGACAGTTCCGAGGTCCGACCGCCAATCCAAGCATACATGGGAAACGTCGCCAGCCATCCTTCTTCTTTGGCCAATTTTTCTAGCTTGCTGCCAATCCCAGTCGTGGCGATGGCGTGTTTGGTAAAGTCTAGCCCTTTTTGCCGATAACGGTTTTTGACTTCTAACATGCCATTGCGAGTCTCCGGTGTACCGCCTGATTTGGAAATGACAATGACCAAAGTGGTTGAGAGGCGATCCTGAAGCTGAGTCAAGATGCGGTCAATACCATCGGGATCGCTGTTATCAATAAAGTGAAGCCCCAAGGGAGGAAAGTCTGGTCCAAGGGCTTGGGCCACAAATTGGGGTCCCAGAGCGGAACCGCCTATACCAATTGAGAGGATATCGGTAAATTTTGCTTCACCCGGTGGGTGAATCTCCCCAGTTCGCACCTGGCTAGCAAAGTGTTCAATTCGCTTGATCGTTTCGGTGATATCGTTGCGAAGTTCTGGCGTTGGGGCTAAGTCTGGGTTTCTCAACCAGTAATGACCCACCATCCGATTTTCATCAGGGTTGGCGATCGCTCCGGCCTCCAGGGCGGCCATATCTTGGAACGCCTGCTCAAACTTTGGCCGCATGTGTTCTACAAAAGCGTCGTCAAAACGCATGCGACTGATATCCAGATAGAAGCCAAGCCCTTCGTTGTAATACAGCCAATTCTGATACCGTTGCCAGAGTGCGGCAGCATCCATAACAATCCCACCTAATTGCATCAAACATTCAACAGTGTAACGACTGCAGTTTAGAAGACGATGAAACGGGTCTGCTTAAAAAGTCCTTAGGATTTTTAGGATCCAGGGGTGAGAAAGGGGGGAAGTGTACAAAACTTAACATTCCCTCAAAGACCTCAGCGCTGCATGGGCATCTCCTCAGTCTGATAGACTTTTAGATTGAGACTTAGTTCTTAAAACGACGCAGAATCAGCAGTTTGGAGGATAGATCCCGTGGAAAGCACCCTCGGTTTAGAGATTATTGAAGTCGTCGAGAAGGCGGCAATCGCCTCAGCTCGTTGGATGGGTAAAGGTGAAAAGGATACTGCTGACCAAGTGGCGGTAGAAGCCATGCGGGAGCGGATGAACAAAATTTACATGCGGGGCCGCATTGTAATTGGGGAGGGTGAGCGGGATGACGCCCCGATGCTCTACATCGGTGAAGAAGTCGGGATTTGCACCCAACCAGACGCCGCAAATTATTGTAACCCTGATGAGTTGCTTGAAATCGACATCGCGGTTGATCCCTGCGAGGGGACTAACCTGGTTGCCTACGGCCAGAATGGCTCGATGGCGGTGTTAGCTATTTCCGAGAAGGGGGGGCTATTTGCAGCGCCTGATTTCTACATGAAGAAGCTGGCCGCGCCTCCCCAGGCAAGGGGCCATGTGGATATCAACAAATCAGCCACGGAGAATCTGAAAATTCTTTCTGAGTGCCTTGATCGCTCTGTTGAGGAGCTAGTGGTGGTGGTGATGAAGCGGGAGCGTCACAACGAACTGATCAAAGAGATCCGAGAAGCGGGCGCCCGGGTGGCTCTGATTACGGATGGCGATGTTTCCGCTGCCCTTTCTTGCGCCTTTTCAGGGACTAGTATTCATGCGCTTATGGGCATTGGAGCCGCGCCTGAGGGGGTGATCTCAGCGGCGGCTATGCGTTGCCTGGGAGGTCATTTTCAAGGTCAACTGATCTACGACCCCGCCATCGTGAAAACAGGGTTAATTGGGGAAAGTAAGGAGAGTAA
>JAKSDM010000586.1 GCA_022360135.1 Pseudanabaenales cyanobacterium
CCTCGCCTACAAATACCTCGAAGCCGCCAACAAGGCGCTGGGCAAGGACCAAGTGGTGACCGCCGTCTCCGAGGACGGGGAAATCCGCAACCTGCTCGACTCGATCGATCGCGAGGTCGAGGAGCTGATCGAACGCATCGAGAACGTCTCCTCCTCCGGCGGGTCCAAGGACACCAACATCATCGACGTCTCCTTCTGACGCCGCGCCCTGTCGAACACTCCGCATCCGCGCAAAGTAGGCTCCAGAAGATTGACAGCCCCGCCGAGGCGGCCGGCTATGCAAACAAGAGCAAATTCAGATTTTCGATAGACGGTGAAATTGTAACGCACAGCAGAAGAAAGCCGGAGATTTCAGTTCGTCGAGTGTCATCTGAAACCGGCAAATCGGAGAAAACTTGTTCATAGCTTATTGCGCCCCAAATATTCTTGGTTGACGGATGCGCGTTTACATTGAGACCACGATTCCGAGCTACCTAGCCTCGCGGCCATCGCCGAAGGTTGTGCACGCCGGTCACCAAATCAGCGCCCGGGAATGGTGGGAGAACCATCGTGATCGATATGAACTTTACACGTCGCTCGTGACACATCAGGAAGCTGAGAGTGGTGACGCCGACGCGGCTCGTCGAAGATTAAACGCACTGAACGGGATTCCGATGCTGGTCCTTACTCCCGAATGCGAGGTGATTGCCCGTGCGATCTTGGATTCGGAATTGATGCCGGCAAAAGCCGATCGAGATGCGCTCCACGTCGGAATTGCGACCTTTCACGGCATGGATGTTCTCTTAACTTGGAACATTCGCCACATTGCGAATGCGAATATCCGACACGAATTGCGTGCCCTCATCGATTCCTTGGGGTATGTTCTCCCCACGATCTCCACCCCGGAGGAACTGCTCCCGCAATCGCCATGAACAAAGAATCGAAAAATGACGTGCTTGTTGAGGTTTGGGAGGCCAAGGACACTCTTTCAGCCAAGCACGGCCACGATCTGGCTGCGACCTGCCGCGCCCTCTACGCCGAGCAAGAGAGGAATCCCGGAAAGTTCGTCAACCTCGGTCAGACCGAACGGGCACAACAAGTAGCAGACCAACCAACTACCCGCTCCGCATCGAATACGTCAGGATAATTCTTGCCCGCTGACTGAGGTCGAAGAGACGCTCCCTTCGCAGCCGGTGGCTGTGCTCAAACGTTGTCGAGGACCGGCTCTCTTGGAAGATGAAAAAGGGATTTCGGTTTTCGCCGCGGCGGCCCATCTTCCGCCGTCGATTGTGTGAGGACTCAGGCCGCCCAATTCAATCCATCTCGAACTTTGCCTCGGTGAGAACGGACCATTTCCCGTTGGTGAACGCGCGGGATTTGACGGTTGTCGAGCGCGTGAGTTCGACGGGACCTTGATAGACGCGGCTCGTGGGCGAGGGTTCGCCTCCGCGCAGGCGCGGATCGGATCCTTCCAGCGTGAAACGGATCTCGCCTTGCTTGGCGGTCATGACCAAAGCGAAGCCCCGGTCAATCGCGCCGCCGTGTTGATTGAGCGCGGGCGGCTCGATGTCGGGCGCCAACCCGTGGCTCCAAAGTTGTGACACAACGACGGCGCTCCGCCG
>JAKSDM010000639.1 GCA_022360135.1 Pseudanabaenales cyanobacterium
GGGTTCTAGCGTGTAGTCCGCCCGATGGGCAAAGACGATGTCTGGCGGAGCGCCGCTCTCCAGTGCGATCGCAGTTTGGTTGAGGATGTCGTCTGAGCTATAGAGAGAAAGTTCGACTTGAATGTCATTTTCAGTTTCCCACTCAGTAACGACTTGTTCTAGGGCCTCATCCTCTTCAGGGTAGAATCCTTGATTCCAGTAGATGCGGAGGACAGGAGGAGATTGCGCCGCCCTATCCAAGGGAGTTAGAGAATCACCAGTACAGGCGACTAACACCCCCCCCAGGAATCCCATCGAAATCCCAAAACAGCTAGAGAATCTGCAGATAAATCGACTGAAAAGGAGCTTGTTATCTGTCATTTTTGACTATGGATTTTTGACTATGGATTTTTGACTATGAACCCTGTTCTAACAAATGAGATTAATCGTCCTGTGATCTAAAAAACTTTTCCAATCAATGTTGAAAAAATCACCCTCTATGCATCGGTTAATTACTTGATCAAACATTGGCTTCTCCTTGGGTCAACTCAATTATTTCATCAAAGCAAAAGTTGCGAGCCAACTCTGCTAACCCCTGAGCTAAGGTGATATGAGCTGGCGGAATTTGGTCAACCAGTTGAAAAATCAGGTCGGCATCCACCTGAATAGCTGCCTGACGGAGGTCTGCAACCCACTGGTCTGACATCACAGACAAGCTCTTAGCCCTCAGCGCATAGCCATTAGCTTGCTCTGATTGCTGACTACTGACAGCTGACGGCTGACTTCCGTTCGCATAGATATACTGCACGCCCAAATGCTGAGCCATTTTCTCAAAAATCACCTTTTCTCGGAAAGGCTTGCGCACAAAATCATCACAGCCGACAGCCAGGATCACCGAACGAGACTCCTCAAAGGCGCTCGCCGTCAGGGCGATGATCACGGTTGCATGCCCCCTCAAGTGGGACTTGATCTGTTTGGTCGCTTCATATCCATCCATTACCGGCATCCGCATGTCCATCCAAATCAAATGCGGCTGCCAGGTTCTCCAGAGGTCAACCCCTTCCTGGCCATTCGCAGCTTCACGAATGGCCAAGCCAAGCGGCTCCAAGAGTTTGACCAGTAACTGACGATTCTCCCATTTGTCTTCAACAATCAAAATCCGATATCGAGGCTGATTGGGCGCCAGACCGATGACCTGCCGAGTCGGCTGCTGAGTCGCAATATCGGCGAGATCAGCTGGACAAATGCGAATATCAAACGCAAAGACAGTTCCTTGACCCGGTGTACTGTTGACTGTCAGATCACCTCCTAATAGGCGCACAAACTGACGGCTAATGGCTAATCCCAAACCTGTTCCCTGCTGTTTTTTTTGTCCTGATTGGGTCTGGACAAAGGGCTCAAATAATCGCTCAAGATCAGCAGACTCAATCCCAGGACCAGTATCAGACACTTCGAAGATGAGGGTAGAGCAGTGGGAGGTTTGAGGTTTGAGTTTGGTAGAGCTTTGCTCTGCTCGGAGAGTATTTTGGATTTTGGCTTTTAGATTTTGGATTTTGAGTTTTGAGTTCTCTATTCTGGCGATCAGCTGACGGCCGATAGCGGTAGGGCTTTGCTCTGCTGGCAGAGGGGGTTGGCGGCTGGATCCTGACTTCCTCGCCTGCCGACTTTTGACATCTGGCGGCTGGCGTCTGACGCCTGCATTCCCAGTCCTCAGTCCCCAGTCCTCAGTCCCGGTTCTAACCCGCAAGACGACACTCCCCGTCTGGGTAAACTTAATTCCATTCCCCAGTAGGTTAATTAGGATCTGACGCAGTTTTCCTTCATCCGTTTTTACAGACTGAGGAACGTCTGGAGAGAGATCGAAAATGAGGTGTAGACCCTTGGCGTCTGCTTTGATGCGCAGCATTTCTTCCAGGGAGTTGAGCAGACGATAGAGGTCAAAGCTACTTTCGTTGAGGGTGATTCGACCCGCCTCAATTTTGGACATTTCCAATACGTCGTTGATTAGAGTCAGCAAATGTTCTCCGCTACGGCTAATGATCGCCAGATGTTGCAGCTGCACAGGATTAATTGATGAAGCGCGAGTTAGGAGCTGGGTGAAGCCGAGGATGGCATTGAGGGGAGTGCGGAGTTCATGGCTCATGTTGGCTAAAAATTTACTCTTGGCTCGGTTGGCCGCTTCGGCCTCTTGGGCTTTTTGTTCCAGTTGGCGGCTGTAGTTTTCTAGCTGCTGACGAGAAAGTGTGAGTTGTCGCGCCAGCCAATTCACACCGACAAAAAGCATCCCGGCCGAAATCAGGCCCACAAGCATGATCGTCCCCGCCAATCGACGAGCTGGCTCGAAGGCCTCCGCTTGGCTCAACTCCACTAGCAAAGCCAGATCTTGTTCATTCAGCCAGCGGTACACCCCAATCACCGGGACTCTCCTATAATTGAGGTACAGTCCAGACCCTGTGATGCCTTGCATGGCGCCGTCAATCCCTTTACTGTGAGGTTCTTCGGGCAGCTTCTGGGGTTCAGATTGCTGTCTGGAAATGAAGGTGTTTTTGCCTGCGAGGGAACCCACCAAGTAGGTCTCGCCAGTTTCGCCCAACCCGGTTTTTTCTCGAACGATTTGATCAATACGAGTCAAATTAAGTTCAGCTGAAATCACTCCCTGACGGACGCCTGCTGCATCCCGAAAAGGAGCTGCATAGGTTACGGCGGGTTTACCTGTTTTGGGCGAACGATAAAAAGCTGGGCTAAAGGTTTCCCCTGATTCAATCGCTTCAAAGTAAGTCAGGGTAGTGGCGATCTCATATTTTCCTTCGCGGACCTTATCGGTGGATAAGATAATGCGATTACTCCGATCTAGCAAAGAAATCTCTACGAATTTAGGCTTCAACTCGGCAATATTCTGCAGATATTCAGAGAGGATGTCGTAAGCTAATTGGTATTTAGCATCTCCAGGTTCGTGACTCAGAAGAATCTTTAGATTGGCCTGGACATCCGGAAATTGGGTGATTAGCAAAAAATCTCGGCCACAGGCTTTTAACCAGCGATCGATGGCTTGCTTTTTAAGCGTCGCCGTCACGTTCAGCTGATTATATGCAGCTTGCTTGAGCGCCTCCCTGGCGCTCACAAACGCAACCCCTCCCACGGCTGCAACAGTCACGAAAGACAGGAGCAAAAAGGAACTAGCGACTTTTGTGGTGAGATTCCGCCGCCAAAACTTTATGCCCACTCCCTGTCTGAGCCGGCTAGTGATCAACAACGCCTGACTAACTGGCTTTAGATAATCGCTCATCGCCATTGATCAAAAATCTGCTTGATTTGTTCAATAGCCTGATCCGCCGCTTGTTCTGCAGATATCCCTTCTACCGCCATCTGGTTAATCGCCTGACCCCAGATGTTTTCCTCCATGACGACGCCATAGACCAGAATTAGGTCATTGTAGTAGGGTTTTGTCACCCCTTCCGTCAATGTTTTGGTGACAGTGGAAATGTGAGGATCGGCGGGATCTGACCAAAAGGGATCGTCTTTGAGTTGGGTCGTTACGGGTAAAAACCGGCCATAAGCACTTTTCAGAAAGCCGCCTAAAACATCAGGTTGGCTGAGATAGGATAAAAAGTCTTTAGCGGCCGCTTGATTGGGAGAGTCCTTAAAAACAATCGCTTGCCTGAGGTCTACTAAGTGGGGCGTCGGTTCGCCATTAGGCTGGTTGGGGAACTCTATCGTACCCAGCTTGTTGAGGTAAGTGTCAGGATCGTTCCGCACTGCTGCCGGAATTGACAGCGTTGGGTTAGGGGTCATCACAACCATTCGGTCAAGCAAATTCCGATTGTTGTCCGGATCCAGCCAATCCACAGCTTGGGGGGGAACGTATGCTTGCTGATAATGCTGAACATACCAGTCTAGACATTTGATCACGCCCTGGCGAACGTCAAACTGATCCACTAAAAGTTCACCCTGCGCGTCTAGAATTTGGACATCATAGGCTTCTAGAACATGTTCAAAGATGCGATAGGTATCGGACGCTCTGCCTGAAAGGGGGAGGCCAATGCCGTAGATCTGATTGAGTCCTGGCTGCGATCGCAAGGTATCCTGAACAGTCTTCCAGAACTGCCAAAACCCATCCCAATCCCTCGGAATGTCCGCTGGGTTGTAGCCTGCCTGAGCCAGCAAATCTTTCCAATAGAAGATATGCGTTGTTGCTTGATTCAGCGGTGTCGCATAATACCTTTGGGTATTGTCTAAATTGCCGTATATCTTGGCGGCTTGCAGCGCATTTAATGAATAGAGATCCTCAATCGGTTTAACCACATCTGAAACATCCGCCAGTTTGTCCTTCCAGTCGGAGATGGGATATACGGACTTGGCTGCAAATAGAATATCTGGAGGTATTCCTGCTTGACTCGCTCTCAATGTCTTCGGGGCAATTTCGCCCGCGTTATAGAAAGAAAGCTTGACATCAACGCCACTTTTTTCTTCCCAATCCCGCACTATTTGCTCGATCGCCTCATCTTCCTCCAGAACATACCCTTTGTCCCACACAATGATCAGTCTTGAGTTTTCAGTAGGCGCTTCAGTGACTAAAGCGGAATCGGATTCAGCCGTATTCGAACAGGCCATGATAAGCAGGTTCAAGACCAGCGCCATCAGGTTATATCCGATTATCGACCGCTTGCCTGGGCGTAGCCTTGGGATAGAAATTTGATGGGCTTTTCGTTGATTTCGAAATACCCGAGTGATGGGGTTGAGTTTAGTAATCCACATAGGAATGAGGGGTAGGGAACAGAGAACAGGGGGTAGGGGGTAGGGAACAGGGGGTAGGGGGAATAGGGGGTAGGGGGTAGGGAACAGGAAAGAGTAGATTATTGATTAGCGTTGGCTAGGGGGTGTGGGGTGATGGGGAAGGTGGAAAATAAAACCAAAATCCAAAATCCAAAATCCAAAATTTAGCGCTTTCAATCGCCTTCACCCAATCCTTGGGTTAATTCGATGATTTCATCAAATCCGAAGTTTTGCGCCAGGTCTGTTAGTCCCTTTGACAGGCAGGCATGAACTGTAGGGATCTGTTCAATCAATTGCAAAATGCAGTCAGCATCTACTTGGATGGCGGCCTGGCGCAGTTGGATCACCCACTCACTAGGCATCACCGCTAGATCAGAGGGTCTGAGGGAGGGATGCGGTGTTCCTGATGGCGTTGAATGGGGACGCTCTTCATAAAGATATTTGGCTCCCAAATACTCAGCTATCTTGTCGAAAATCAGCTGTTCTCGGAAGGGCTTACGGACAAAGTCGTCACAGCCTGCGGCCAGGATATCGGCTTGTTGTTCTTCGAAGGCGGTAGCGGTAAGGGCGATTATTTTGCAGGGATGGGGGGATGGGGGGATGGGGGGATGGGGGAAATCATTCTCTCCTCTCCCCTTCTCTCCCTCTCCCCCTCTTCCCCCTTCCAGGGTGCGAATCTGCCGGGTCGCCTCGTATCCGTCCATCACGGGCATGCGCATGTCCATCCAGATTAGGTGGGGACGCCAGTCTTGCCACTGGGCGATCGCGTCCTGGCCATTAAGGGCGGTGCGAGTCTCGAAACCAGCAGCGTCAAGGAGCTGTATCAAGGGCTCTCGATTTTCCAGCTTGTCATCCACAACAAGGATGCGATAAGCTGGTTGCTCGGGGGCAAGCCGCCGCACTCGTCCCCGAGAAGAAGACGGCGATACATCAGTGGCATCGGCCAAAGCTACATTGATATTGAACCGGAAAGTAGCCCCCTGCCCCACCGCTGTAGTGAGCTGGATATCCCCCCCCATCAGTCGCACAAATTGGCGACTAATCGCCAATCCTAGCCCCGTTCCCTGATCAGCTTGAGCACCGCTGAAAGTCTGGATAAAGGGCTGAAAAATGGTGCTCAGGTCATCGGCGGCAATGCCGGGGCCAGTGTCTTCTATTTCGAAGAGAAGGGTGAAGGGGGGAGGAGGGGAGGGGGAGGGAATTTCGGATTTTGGATTTTGGATTTTGGATTTTGGATGGGCTGATTGCTGAGGGCTGGCTTTCTCCACTCCTGACTCCTGACTCCTGACTCCTGACTCCTGCCCCCCGCTCATCACGCGCAGCGTAACCCTCCCCTCAGAGGTAAATTTAATCGCGTTGCCCAACAAGTTAATCAGAACTTGCCGCAGTTTGGCTTCATCGCTGAGGATGTATTGGGGTACGTCTGGAGCGATGCTGAACTGGAGGCAGAGGTGTTTGGCTTCAGCTCGAATTTGGAACATTTCCTGCAGGGTTTGCAAAAGTTGATGCAAATCGAATGGAGCTAAGTTGAGGAGGGTGCGTCCGGCTTCGATCTTGGACATTTCCAAGACATCGTTGATCAAATCAAGTAGATGTTCCCCACTGCGATTAATAATGGCCAGAGACTCTCGTTGGCGAGGCGTTAGGGTTAAGTCGCGCTCCATCAGCTGAGCGAATCCCAAGATGGCGTTCATTGGGGTTCGGAGTTCGTGGCTCATGTTGGCCAGGAAGCGGCTCTTTGCCTGATTAGCGGCCTCCGCCGCTTCTTTCGCCTGGTAGAGTTCTTCTTCAGTTCGTTTGCGCTCAATGGCGATACCGGCCAGATGAGCTGCCGTTTCGATCAGCTGCCAGTCTTGTCTACTCGGGCTACAGGGTCTGCCATAGTACATGGTGAAGGCGCCCAACACCTTTCCTTGGGAGGAAAAGATGGGTGTAGACCAACACGCTCTGAATCCACAGCTTAGGGCAAGGGTGCGACATTCAATCGGCCACAACGGATCAGTAGAGATGTCAGGGGTCATTACCGGGGCTTGCCAATAGACCGCTGTCCCACAGGAGCCGGCGTTGGGACCAATTTCGACGCCATCAACCGCCTGGTTATAGTGCTCCGGTAAACTGGGGGCCGCCCCACATCGCAAATGCTGGCCATCTGGATCGAGCAATAGGATGGAGCCCGCCGCCGAGCAATAAGATAGGGCTTCCATGGCCTGGACCAATACCGTCAGAGTGTCATTTAGAGCCGCTCCGGAGGCGATCATTTCGAGAATTTGCTTTTGGCTGGCCACCAGGTTTTCCGCTAGTTTGCGGTCGGTAATGTCGAAGATGACCCCGTCTAACCAAAGGATTTGACCATCTTCGTCGAAAATGCCCTGACCTTTTTCATAGACCCAGCGGATGCCGCCATTGGCATGATTGAGGCGATATTCTAAAACGTAGGGCTGATGGTTGGCCATTGCCTGTTCAAAGACCTGTCTGTTGGCCGTCTGATCGTCTAATGGAATGATGTCTTTGAAAGTGATTTGATGGTCATTGATAAAATCTGACGCCATATACCCGGAAATATCGGTAATGGCTTCACTGAGAAAATCCATTCTCCAATTGACATTGTGTTTGCAACGGTAGAAGGCGCCGGGAATATTGTTAACGAGTGTTCTAAACCGCTCTTCGCTATCCCGTAAAGCTATCTCCGTTTGCTTCCGCTCCAATTCGGCCCCAGCTCGAGCCGCAAAGATTTTTAAGATCAATTCTCGCCCTGGATCATCTTTCATCGGTTCGGTGTCCATCACCGCTAGGTGGCCCCGAACATTCCCTAGGGCGTCTGCCATTGGGATACCCAAGTAGCTCTCGGCGCTCATTTCAAGCAAGATTTTGCAGTTAGGAAATTGGGCTTGAACATTATTCGGGTAGTAGCAGGTTTGGCCTTGGGCGGTATGTTCACAAGGGGCGCCGACAATATCGTATTCAAAGTTCTCCCGGATGGATTCTCCGGTCCAAAGCGCTAGCGCCCGAACTCGATGTTTGCATTCACCAATAAACTCGGTCATCAGAGCGTAGCGTACTTGCAGGGCCTCTGCCAGGTAGCGCACGCAGGCTCTAAAGAACTCGTCGCCAATTTTGGCGGCGGCGCCTTCTACAATCAGACGGAGCGCATCTTCCTGCCGCTTACGATCGGTGACATCTTCAGCAACGCAGATCAGATGGGTAGGGTTACCCTGGTCATCGAAGAGCGGCAGCTTAAACCCTCTTACAAATATCTGCTCCTGGGAATTTGACGCCAGATGTCCGGAGAATTCAATCGGTTTCCTCTGTTCTACGGCGGCTAAATCTTGGGTCCGGTAATAATCGGCCAGTTGTCTGGGAACCAGTTCGTAATCATTCCGTCCGAGCACTTGCTCTCGGGAGAAGCCGAGTATTCTCTCAGAACTTTTATTGAGCAGTTCATAGCGAAAATCATTGTCAACATCTTTTGTGAATAGGGCTAACGGCAAATTTTCTACGATGGTGTGCAGAAACTTCTGGGATTGCCGCAGCTCTTCTTCTAGACGCTTGCGATCGCTGATATCGGTAATCACAGCCTCCAGGCAGTTTTCCTCCAGGTTGGGGCGAACGGACAGCAACCCCCACAAC
>JAKSDM010001565.1 GCA_022360135.1 Pseudanabaenales cyanobacterium
CTTCTACAGCCGGAAGGTACGGCGGGAAGGACTCTCTTCCTTAAAGACCTATCTCACTATCCGCCAGATACTTTATGTCGCTTCACGTTTGAGGGCTTTGCTTTTTCCTAGCATGATTCAGAAAAGACTGTGGATGCAGAGAGAAGAACCTGACGGGGCGCTTCAGCCAGAGAATTCGAAAGCGTTAATCAAGTAGAAAGTGTACACCCTCAACGTTGTCAGATGCTGGTCGGTATCTCCATCACAGAGTCTGACTGTTTGGTCAGAACTACCGTTGGCGATTATTCGCCCATCTGGGCTAAAGGCAATGGACTAGAGTCACTTGTATGCCCCTGTAGGGTTTTCAATGGGCATTAGGACCAAGGCGAAATCCCCCCAACTTGACAGGAGAATCTCCATTGTCTTTGCCAGAGAGATACAGATGCGAGCTGGACCAAGAAGAACGACGTGAGTCATTTTGGCTATAAGCACCCCATCAACGTTGATGTCGAACCTGGGTTTGGGCGGCGCTATCACGTCACGGATGCGTCGGCGTATGACTGCTCAAGCTTTAGAAGATCTTGTTGATGAGACTAACCAAGGGGATAAGGTCTGGGGGGATAGCGCCTATCGTAGCGCCCTGATTAAATTTTCAAAAAAAATTACCTCAAAAATCGACCTGATGAGTGTAGGTTGAATTTTTCGAGGCGCCTATAGAGCAGTTGGTTTGGTTTCTAAGGTGTGCCGCTGGGTTGGCCAATGCTTGGAGCAGTTGTACGAAATCAAGCCTGTCCGCATTGGGAATCTTACGGTTATTCGCGATTTTACGAAGATCGTCCAGTATCAGTGTCGGCATGATATATCCCAATAGGCGAGTGATGAAGTGGCAAGCAATAAAGTAGTGACCTGATATCCTGGGGAAATGCCCGCGACTAAAGCGATCGCGGGCGTTAGCACAGGTTTTGACGAACTCAGTCTTCATACCTAATCACAATAGACAGCATACATTGCGCCCCAGTATCCAGAGCATCGGCCATATTACGGTGTTTTACCTGATAATGTGCTTATGTCATTGACTAGGATTTGCTAAGTATGAAGAACACTTTTCGTCAGAAAAAGACTATGTTTAAGCCGGTTCGGAGTGTAGTCAATACAATTGAAAATTGCTATGGGCGAGCGATCGCGCTTTACCATCGATTGGCTGCAAGAACCTGTGCTGCGTTTGATGACTTGGGGATAAGAGGTGTGTCTATACTGTGCCCCCTTGTTCTGGACGGCGATTTATTTGGACTCATCAGGTAAAAACTGTAGACCATATCGAGCCGCGATATCCGCCACCTGCTGTCGGTCCAGGGGCTGATCTTTGGGGAGTTGGTCGATCTCCACAAAAAACTGCTCGAAGCCGCCAGGGGTAATCGTGTTGATCATCACACCCGGCTCAGACCCGATATTGCGAAAGCTGTGGGGAATGTGGCGCGGCAAGTGAACCAGATCGCCCGGGTTGGCGATCGCAGTCTCATCCCCAAAGCGGAACTCATAGGCGCCCGCCAGGACGTAGAACAGCTCATCTTCTTGCTCATGTACATGCAGGGGCGGTCCGCCGTCAGGCGGCGTGGTGCTAATGATA
>JAKSDM010001694.1 GCA_022360135.1 Pseudanabaenales cyanobacterium
ACTTGGCGAAATGAACCTACAACGGCATCAAAGCACCCTAACGATTTCAACGATATTGACTACTCTCAGAACATCAAGATGTCAATACAATAACCGCATATCAGGCTTTTGAATAGTCATTTGCCATAATGAGAATTGCTGGATTAAGCCTTCTAGCGTCTCATCTTGAGCAGTTTGCAGTATAATACCATCCAGCCGCCACAGCCGCACCGTATCGTCAACACTGGAAGAGGCAAGAGTTTGGCCATCGGGGCTGAAGCGCACATCCAAGACTATAACCGTATGGCCTTCTAGGATGGCAATGGGGGCGCCATCCAGCCGCCACAACCGTACCGTGTTATCAGCACTGGCGGAGGCAAGGGTCTGGCCATCGGGGCTGAAGCGCACATCCGAGACTATACCCGTATGGCCCTCTAGCCGATTTTGTAATCTAATATTGGGAATCATTTCTTGTAGCCGATCTTTGGCTAAAGTTTGGGCCCTTTCACTGACTAAAAGTCTTTCCAATTGCGGATTCCCAAGTACTCGCATAGGTCTTGCGGCTATTACAGCCTGAGTCAATGCCTTCAACGGTGACTTTTCTTCCAAGAATCCTTGCGAAGCCTCAATCGTTGCTTCCACATTGCTCTCCACACTCTTTCGCACTGATGCAATAACAGCTGCAATTTCCTGGCGACTCTGTTCAGCAATTTGGCGTTGCTCTGCTTCGGCGCTTCTGGCGATTTCAGCTTCCTGGCGTTCTTTTTCTGCAACTTGACGTTGCTCTGCCTCAGCATCTCTGGCTTTAATCGCATCTTGACGACGTTGTTCAGCAATTTGGCGTTGCTCTACCTCGGCATTGCTTGCTGCTTCAGCCTCTTGGCGACGTTTTTCTGCTAAGGTGGCCTGTTTCATAGCTGTCTCTCGATTTTCGAGCGCAATCTGTTCGTTATCAAGTGCAATCCGACTTTGTTGAAGAGCGAGTTGTCGCTGCTGAAAGGCAAAGGCCGCCGATGCAATTGCGATCGCCAACAACGAAGAAACCACAAACAGGACTCTCCGTTGGAATCGGAAAGCTGCTCTTTGACGGTTAACTTCAGCCTCCTGGCTAGCGTCTAAAAACTGATAATCATGGTTGCTCAAATTTTTATCTGCCGACCAAATGCGGGCGTCCTGTAGCGTCTGACCGCGCAATAGACGAGACTCATCTTCACAACCCGACGCCAGCCAACCCTCAAGAGCTTCAGCATAGGGACGGAGGCTAGCCAGGGTGCGAGCGACCCAATCTAAGTCAAACACATTGGCGTAAATGCGGTTAAAAACCCTGAGTTTACCCTGTTGTCGGGCGACTAGCCCCGATAGCTTTAATTCCCGCTGCTCTGGGCTATCATTCGCAGTGATTTCCCTCTCTTGCAGGATCTGTTGGTATAATCCCAACAATTGTCCTGCCTGCTGATCGTCCTTCAAAATTCGGTTGCGGATGGTCTTTAAGTGCTCGGGTTCATCCTGGGATTCCCAATTTTCAATCACCCGAGTCTGCACCAGGGTGTCGATCCAGTCAACTTCGTCCCCTTGGGGGATAGCGTCTGGGGCCGCCAGGGCTAACTTGCAAATCTTCTGGGTCAAAAAGGGTTGACCGTTTGTCCAGCCTAGAATGGCCTGCAACACCGCTTCGGGGTTATTGGTTTTAGAGGTGAGTCCCGCCGCCAGGGGTTGAACTTCATGGGCTTGAAACCCCTCTAGTTCAACCGCTCGGCCAATATTAAACGGGGTGCGGCTTTTATCTTGAATTAAAGTTGCGGGCGTGGCGACTCCGATGGGGACAATCGTCAATCGATTGTATTCGGGCTTATCCACTCGCTGGTTATAGCAAGCGCGGATAAAGGCGAAAAAGTCGTCCGTCGGAAAGCTCAGACTGAGAATGCTGTCAATTTCATCCACAAAGATGACGATGGGCTGGGTGACCTCGACCAGCAGCACCTCTTCTACAAATTCCCCCAGCCGCTGGATGGGGGTTAAAAAATCCCGTTCTCGCATCCAGGTGCGCAGGTTGAAGGGTTGGGTGAGATTAAAGCTTTTCGTTAGCAGTCGAATTAAGCTGCCATACCATTGGTTGGAAGTGACGGTCTGGCTACCCAATTGGGTAATGTCGATCGCGGCGCAGGCGATTCCTTCCGCTTGCAGCCGCTTCATTACCCGAACCCGTAGACTAGACTTCCCCATCTGCCGGGAGTTCAGCACATAACAAAATTCTCCCGCCTTGACGCTCTGGTATAAATCTTCGTCGGCCTGTCGTTTCACATAGGTCAGCGCCTCCGGCGGGAGACTGCCACTGGCCTGGAAGATATCTTGAGGAGTCGAGCTAGCGTCTGCGCTCATGGGGTTACGCTGTCAGTTCAGCCGCAAGCGATCGCGGAAATACCGACGATACAAGTCATAGCGCAAGGTTACATCATTTTTCTGCAGATCAACCAATCCCATGCCGTTCAGCTTAAACCCTTGAATTGACTCTAAGCGCACCGGGCTGTTTGTCGCCGCCGTCTGGCGGATAGCGTTTAACAAATCCGGATGCTGCTCTAAATTCCACAGATGTCGTCTCAGATGGTCGCCATAAATCCCGGCTTCGGTGGGCGCTTCCACCAGCACCTGCTCCAGACTCTTAGTATGCTTGGCAATCTGATACAGCGCCACCCTGACCAAATAAGGATGGCCGCCCACCATCTCCATCAGCCGGTTAACCTCTCGACTTCCCCAATCCAACCCATGCCGCTTTGCTAAGTCCAAAACTTGTGCGGGTTCAAAATCTTCCAAATTAATCGGGAGTCCCACATTAAATGGGGATGAATTGGTATCCATCACCACATAAGACTCTGTAGAGTGCACCACCACCAGCCGCAATTTCCCCCAGGTATCGTTAACCTTGGCGGCTTCGTTCCAGGTTCTCAATAGGCTGAGGAATTCCTTCGCCACAGTTTCATAGGCAAAAATCCGATCTAACTCATCCAACCCCAGAACAAAGGGACTGTTGAGATCGGCCAATAAGCACTCTTCGAAGTAGGTGCTGCAGTTCTCTTTCGGGCCAAAGAATTCATCCTCCCAAAAATCGGCCAGCTTACTCAGGGGAAACTTGAGTTTGCGGCTCACCAGGGCGCAAAATCGACGCAAAAATTGGTTCAAATCTTGGAAAACCGTCTCATCGGTCAACTGAAAAGTCACCGATGTCGTCCGATAGTCCTGCTCTTGGGCATGGTGCAGAATCCGCGCCATCAACGAGGTTTTACCCATTTGCCGAGGAGCTTTAATCCGAATCAGAGCGGCTTGCTTCTCAATCTCTTCATAACAGGTTGTCTCCAGCGGGTCCCGTTTGACATAAAAGGCAGACGCTAAAGACAGCTGTCCCCGGGGCACCTCCGGTTCGGCTACGGGTAAGGGACGGCCTCCGGAGCCTTGGAAAACAGGAGATGCGGTAACCAACTCCTGTTCTGACTCATCCTTCTGCAGGTCTCCGCCAGTCTCCAGCAGACTCAGAATTTCCTGGAGAATTGCCGCTGTATCCTCAGGAGAACGCCATTCCCGCTGTTGAATCGGATTTAGATACCCGCGCAGGTCATAGTTCAGCGAGGCACTGATCGGAAACTGAACTCGAATCGGCAAAATAGTTGGTTTTTTCGCCGGTCGAGAATCCCGCAGTTCCCTGGCCCGTCGCACCTCCTCAATCACCATTTCACTGGCTGCCGATTTTTCAGACAGAAGCAGCAACAGATAATCACACTGCTCTAATTCCTGATCAATCCGTTGCGACCAATTTTCGCCTAATCGAATACTGGCAGCCGCCATAAAGGCTTCGTGACCCACTGCTTGTAGGGCGTCCTGAAACTGCCGCGCCAATAATTGATCGGGATCTTTGCTGCGATAGCTAATAAAAACTTTGGCGCTGTCTGAGTCCGCCTTGGATGCCATGATTACCCCTAGCTCTATGTTTTTTCAATAGATGTAGGTCAAACCAAGATTAGCACTCTATGGCAACCTTACCTGCGGTTTAGCCCTAAGCTTGCCCCTGCTGCAATCAACAGGCCAAAAATAGAACCCGGTTCGGGAATCGAAGAAGCTCCAATAGGGGTAGCCCGGTTTGCTGGAATCACTGATGGGCCGACATCACCTGCAAATGGATTTGGGATATCGACATTTACCCCAGCCGCCACGATACTCCCTGCAGGAATCGAAAACCGCAGTCCAGGGATATCAAACGCGGCCGTTGTTGTCAGCGACCACGAAAAATTGGACGCAAAGAACTGATTGGTTGCGCGATCGAAAATTGAATTATCAAATATCAAATCAAGCTGCACTAAAGGTGAAGGCACAAAGGCGCCGCAAAGCGCACCGCCGGGTGCGATCGGATCGCTCAGGCAGCGCTCTAACCCGACACTCGTTTGAAAATCTAAGGAGCCAAGCGCACTTAAGTGAGTCGGCGTTGAAATTAGAAAAGTCTCTGGGGCAAAGACAATCGGGGTTAACAGACTCTCTGTATTTGGAGGATAAGGCTCCGGTTGCCCCCCTGGAAACAGCGGAGTACCCGGAAAAGTTTCAAAATTCTGAAACACCAAGCTTGTAGTTACAAACTCCCCATAGGTCGCGCCATCAAACTCAAAAAAGCCTGTTCCGGTTTCGGGAATATC
The DNA here is from genome assembly GCA_022360135.1 of Pseudanabaenales cyanobacterium. Taxonomy (GTDB): domain Bacteria; phylum Cyanobacteriota; class Cyanobacteriia; order Phormidesmidales; family Phormidesmidaceae; genus JAKSDM01. The sequence goes on from JAKSDM010001694.1 coordinate 4,656, forward strand.
CCAAGCAGGCAACAATTGTGATTCAGTGTAAGCGATATCCATCCTAAATCGGGCGGCGGCGACAGGTTGTCCCATACCGAATGCTACTGAAAGCGAAATACCCCCTACCACCGCCAACTTTTGTGATGTCGTGCATGCCATAATCTACGCCCTCGCTCAATTAAAGGGGTAAAAGCAGCCCAATTCTTTACCAAATCTATTTCGCTGTTGCTAGAGAATAGCTGTTGCTAGAGAATACTATTACAAACTGATCGACAGTTAGATATGGAGGGGGATTAAAGTTAATTGATTTTCTGGAGTCTGGCAATTATAGGTCAAATTTCAGTCCCTTGTTGTTGCCACATGAGCAAGCGGCAACCTACCCTGAGCACTAATGCTCAGGGCAATCACTCAGATTCAGCTAATGCCTCTCAA
>JAKSDM010001140.1 GCA_022360135.1 Pseudanabaenales cyanobacterium
CTCAACTTTATGGTGTCGTTGCTCTGTCATGACATTGGCTATGTCGGGGGTGTCTGTCAACAGGATGATGTGGCGCAGCGCCGCTATGTGCACAGACAAGTCCAGACACCGACAAGCCAAACGCCAGAAACAGCTTGGGTTACCTTACCTTCAGGCGCAACAGACGCCAGCCTGACGCCTTACCATGTTGAGCGCAGCCAACTCTTTGTGCAGGAAAATTTTGGCTCATATGAGGTCCTGGATCTAAACGCTATTCAGCGAAATATCGCCTTTACTCAATTCCCAGTCCCTGATCAGCCAGCCTATCAGGTTACTAATCATTACCCTGGACTGGCCCGGGCGGCGGACCTCATTGGTCAACTCAGCGATCCCTGTTATTTGCAAAAGACGGTAGCGCTTTTTTACGAGTTCGAGGAGTTGGGGATGAATAAAAAGTTGGGCTATTGCTCCCCTGAGGATCTGAGATTGGGCTTTCCCAAGTTTTATCGCACTCAGGTCTATGCTTACATTCAGCCTGCTTTGGCCTATTTGCAAGCAACCCCGTTAGGGCGACAGATTGTTGAAAATCTGAAAGCTAATGTGAAGGGGGTGAGTCGTGATGAACCAGCTAATCAACCAAATCAGGGTGTTAGGCAGAAAGTTTCCCTCTAATATTGAGTTAGACTTTGCTTTTATGACTATTGCAAAACGAATAGCGCTATGTCTTCTCCTGCTATCCAAGACTTCAACCAAAAATTTGCTCAGTCTCCTAAACTTCGAGGGCAAATTAGTGAGGTCGAATCAGTATCACAACTGGTAACTTTGCTGCAGGAGTGGGGGTGCAATCTGACGGGGTCAGAGCTAATAACTCTAGCTCAGCAGGCTTACAAAACATGGTTGATGTCCCTCGATTCAACGGTGCAACCTTTTTTTGTTGAAGCACGTGAAAATAAGATATTAAACAAGGCAATAGAAACCTGTAATAACCCTAATGATGTCGTTGTCCTGGCCAAGGCTCATGGTTTTCAGCTGTCAGAGGCGGATTTACAAGCGGCGGCGGAAGCAGCAAATAAGATTGAGGGTTTTAGTTTAGAAAAGGTTTGGTTTAAGAGCTTGGGTCTATTAGCTTAGAGCGATCTTTCCCC
>JAKSDM010001344.1 GCA_022360135.1 Pseudanabaenales cyanobacterium
ACAATCCCAGTCACTGGATTGAAGACAATATTACCGGGGTTAATGTCTTTATGAATGATCTGGGCGGCGTGGATTTCGCCTAAGATTCTCGCGATCTGAATCGCCAGGGGAAAAAATTGCTCTAAGGTCCAAGCTTGATTAGGGGTTAGACGATTGATGGATTGACCGCCAAAGTCTTCCAATACCATCACCAGGGTATGTTGGTAGGTTTCTAGACCATAGGTCTGGGCAACCCCCGTTAGCTTGAGACTGCGAGTGATTTCATATTCTCGACGATAGCGAGTCAGCTCCTCAGTTGTAGGATAGTCTCGCCGTAATACTTTCAGCATCACAGACTGCTGATTGTCGGTTCGAATCGCCTGGTAGACAACAGAGTTCGTCCCGTTGTGAATTTGGTCTTGAACCTGATAGCCAGGAATCATGTTTTAGGCTTGAGTAATGGGCAACGTAAACCAAAATTCTGCGCCTTCCCCCGGCTGACTGTTGACCCCCATCTGACCGCCGTGGGCCTCAATGAAGCGACGACAGGTGTAAAGTCCGACTCCCAAGCCCTGTGTGGGTTGAGAGGATTCGCCCCGTTGGTAGAGATCAAAGATATGATGACGCTGTTCAGCTTCAATGCCCACCCCTGTGTCGGCCACGGCGCACCGCACTAAATTGGGATCCGCTGAGGAACGGACGGCGGTCACCGTTAAGGCGATTCCAGGCGGATTATATTTCAAGGCGTTGCTGACCAAATTCTCAACCACCCGCCAAATTTGGTCCGGATCGGCCTCAATAATGGGCAGCTTGGGTTCAACGTGTGTGCTCACCCTGACTCGCTTCTTGTCGAGTTTGAGGCGCCACTCTTCCAATATCGTTTGAATCAGGTGGGTCAGGTTCAAAGATTGAAACTGGGGTGAAACGCCTTGCACCTCGATTGCATAGGCATTCAGGAGAGAGTTGATCATGTTCAGTTGGCGATCGCACCCTTCGCTCATGCGTTTAAGCACTGAGGCCGGAATATGAATCTGGGATGACAACTCTCCTTGAGCATTAGTTGAACGACGGGCCAAAAAATTTCTAAGAATACCCGCCATCCCGCTAACTGGATTTTTCAAGTCATGGGTGAGGGCATGAATATAAATCCGCAGAGCGTTTTCCGCCTTGTGTCGTTCTGCAATTTCATGTTGCAACTGTTGATTTTTTTGAG
>JAKSDM010001113.1 GCA_022360135.1 Pseudanabaenales cyanobacterium
CCAACTCGACGCTCAGGGGAAACCCAAAAATTTTGTCCATCTGGACCTCGATGGTTTAAGCATTCCATCCCCCTTTTCAAAGATGACAAGGAAATCTGCTCCTGCTTTGAAAACAATGCGACGATGCCACACATAAAAAACACTCCCTTCTGTAATTGCTATCTTGACTTCATGATTCTCTTCAATCAAGGCGAAGTATTTCATCTCAGTTGAGATCAGCACAACTGGTCGCTCTAGAGTAGTCTGGCAAAAGTAATGTAACCATTACTGTGAGAGTTAATACTAGAGGCTTTTAGCATTTATCATCTAGGTGAGGCGTAAGAGGAGTGCTTAGCAAATAGCTGCTGGGCGCTGTTTCAAATAAACAGTATTGGGTGATGTGCGATCGCCTTTATGGGTAATAAGTGTTGCGCTTATAGGTCTAAGGGATTTTACAGTGAACAGCTTTAGCGCAGCTATGCCCGATAGGGCGGTACAGTGAACAGTCACCACTGATCGATTGTAATGGGTTGGGTTGAGTGATTCGGTGAGCGTACCTGACCGATACAACAACTCTCTTGATAGCCCAGGTGATGTAGGGTGTCCAGACAAGGGTTCACTTGCTCTGCTGGGATGGATGCTAAAAGTCCGCCAGCGGTTTGGGGGTCGAAGAGCAATGGATAGTCGGGATGGTGACTGACAGCGGAGTGATTCTGGAGAGCGGCGGCGGCTTGCAGATTTTGGGGTTGAAGGGAGCTGACAATGCCTTGAGCCAGCGTTTCCCGGGCCCCGTTTAGGACAGGAAGATGGGTCAAGTTCAAGACCACTGAAACCTGGGAGGCTTGCACCATTTCTAGCAAATGTCCCAACAAACCAAATCCAGTCACATCGGTGCAGGCAGTCGCCTGGTGTTGCTGAAGACAGCGAGCAGCGGCTTGGTTGGACTGGAGCATAGATGCGATCGCCCCTTCAAGCCAACGCCCCTTAGCTGCTAACCGCATATCGGCGGCGAACAGGACACCGGTTCCCAACGGCTTAGTCAGAATTAGCATCTGCCCGGGCTGCATTCCGGCTTTACGCAGCAGGCGATCTGGAGCCGCCAACCCATTGCAAGCAAATCCCAGGGCAAGTTCTGTCCCTGCGGTGGTGTGTCCGCCGACTAAAGGCGTTTTTGCCTGGGCAAGCGCTTTGTTGGCGCCTGATAACAACTGATAGAGGATTTCTTCTTGCTTGGCTTCAACAGCATAGGGGAGGGTTGCAATCGCCAGCGCGCTTTGAGGCTCAGCACCCATTGCAAATAGGTCGCTGAGACAATGGTTGACAGCGATTTGGGCAAAAATAAACGGATCATCCACCATCGCCCGAAAATAGTCCACCGTATGGACTATCGCTTGACC
>JAKSDM010000905.1 GCA_022360135.1 Pseudanabaenales cyanobacterium
AGATAGCACTAATTTGAAAAGTTTCTATGAAGTTAATAGAACTTTGAATTTTCTGTACGTCACCTGTATTTCATTAGTTCAAGCGAGGAAACGATGCATTGGGAACTTTGCATTCAGTATGCTAACGGCACAGAGCAGGTATTGCGCGCCTTCAGGGATCTAGAGACTGCCGAGAATTGTGTGGATAGACTTTACGCTAAAGGTTATCCGATGCATATTGCCTATCTGATTCGCCTAGCTTATGCCGCTTAAGCCGCATCAATATAGCGCTTGATGCAGCAAGATGTAAATTGATACCGCTGAATGCCAGGTTTGTCCGGCATTCAGCGGTATATTTATGATTTAACATCACACTGCCATGATGTCTTGCTCTTTACTCGCTAACGCTTCATCAACCTTTGCCACATACTTGTCAGTCAGCTTTTGAATTTTGTCTTGCAGGTCGCGGGATTCATCTTCAGAAACGTCTCCACTTTTTTCCTGTTTGCGAACACCATCAATCCCATCCCGACGAATGTTACGGATTGAAACTTTACCTTCCTCCGCATATTTTGCCGCTAATTTGACAAACTCTTTGCGGCGATCGCTAGTCAGGGGCGGAATATTCAACCGGATAACAGACCCATCGTTATTGGGAGTTAGGCCCAAGTCAGACATGGAAATAGCCTTTTCTATCAAGGTCAAGCTACTGGGATCGTAAGGTTGAATGGTCAAGGTGCTAGCATCGGGCGTACTGACATTGGCTAGTGATTTTAGCGGCGTCGGGGCGCCATAGTATTCCACCGTAATCCTGTCTAGCAGGGAAGTGTTAGCGCGTCCAGTGCGAATAGTGTTGAAAGCTCGTTGAGTCGCTTCAAGAGCTTTCTGCATCACTTGTTCAATTTCACCTAGGTCAGCTAATTTCACAAGACTCTCCCACAATCGTACCAATTGGCTCTCCCATCATGGCCCGACGGACGTTGCCGCTTACCGAGAGGTCAAAAACCATAATGGGGATGTTGTTATCTTTGCATAACGCGATCGCAGTACTATCCATTACTTTCAAATCGTTGGTCAAGACATGACCATAAGTCAGAGTACGATAGCGCCGCGCATTCGGATTAACTTTGGGATCGGCGTCGTAGACCCCATCCACTTTAGTTGCTTTGAACACCACCTCCGCATTGATTTCAGCAGCCCTGAGGGCGGCTGTGGTGTCAGTGGTAAAAAAGGGGTTGCCGGAGCCAGCGCCGAAGATGACCACCCGATTTTTTTCCAGATGACGGATAGCCCGACGACGGATATAAGGTTCAGCTACCTGCTGCATTGAGATGGCTGACTGCACCCGGGTCGGGACTTCAATTTGCTCCAAGGCATCCTGTAGGGTCATGGCGTTCATCATCGTCGCAATCATGCCAATGTAATCAGCTGTCGCCCGATCCATTCCCGCCGCCGCCCCTTTAATGCCGCGATATATATTTCCTCCACCTACTACAATAGCTACCTGGACACCCGTGTTGACAACTTCTGCAACTTCTTGGGCGATATTTTGAACCATAGCTGGGTCAATTCCGTAAGAAAGATCGCCCATCAAGGCTTCGCCGCTCAGTTTTAGCAATACTCGCCTATAGGTGTTCCCCATGAAGTACTCTTGAATTATTCATCTATCTTCCCCCCAAGATAACAGCACAAAGGTTGAAACCCCATCCCTTAACCCAGGGGAAAATGTAATAGGGTTAAGAAAAGCTGATGTTTCGCTGCGGATTGTACTGTTGGCAATTTTATTGACCGGGATAATTGCTTTCCCTCCACTGAGTGTCCGGATTGGCGTCATAGTGGTTTGGTTAGGGCTAGTGGGTCTGTTAGCGCAGTGCTGTCGACAAAAAGCTTCTGTGGGGCCAGAAGTTGTCCGTAAAATTGTCCATATGGGAGTCGGCAATGTTATCTTACTCGCCTGGTGGCTGAAAATTCCGGCTTGGGTTGGGATCGCCGCTTCAGTACTGTTTAGTGCAATCACCTTGCTTTCTTACAAATTTCCGATTCTACCAGGCCTCGATAGCGTCGGCCGCAAAAGTTGGGGCACTTTCTTTTACGCCGTCAGTATCGGTGTCCTGATCGCCTGGTTTTGGCCACTTCATCATCCCCAGTATGCGGTCATCGGAATTTTGATCATGACCTGGGGGGATGGGCTAGCTGCAATCATAGGTCAGAATTTTGGCCGTCATCCCTATCAGGTGTGGGGCGGGCTGAAAAGCTGGGAAGGTTCCCTGGCGATGGCGGTTGCAAGTTACCTCGTTTGTAGTCTAGCTCTATTAGGAACCCAAGGGGCTATCTGGCAAACCTGGCTAGTCTCTCTAGTGGTCGCCATCGGGGCGATGGGCCTGGAGTCCTTATCCAAATTCGGGATTGATAATCTAATGGCGCCTATCGGCAGCGCCGCCCTGGCTTTTTGGCTGAATGAATGGTTGCTAGCTAACTTTTAGCTGTAAGGGATTAGCGTAAAAATAAAGTCCCAGTCATAGATGGTGCATGGGTAGATGGGATGTTAATTAGCTGCCGTTTGACTCCCTACTTCATCATCTCATTAACGAAGTTTGTATAAACTTCACCCTTGATAAATTCAGGTCTATCTAAAACTTTTTGATGGAAGCCAATGGTTGTGGGTAAACCAGTAATCGCGCATTCTCTCAAAGCCCGTCTCATTCGCCTAATGGCGGTCGGGCGATCAGGTCCCCAGACGATCAGTTTGCCCACCAGAGAATCATAGTAGGGTGGAATCTCATAATCGGTATAGACATGAGAGTCCATTCGCACCCCCATGCCGCCAGGAGGCAGATAGCCGCTGATGCGGCCAGGATTTGGGCGAAAATTGTGGTCAGGATCTTCAGCGTTGATCCGGCATTCGATCGCATGCCCCCTCAGGTTAACCTCGGCTTGAGTAAATGAAAGCTCTTCTCCCTGGGCAATGCGAATTTGCTCTGCAATTAGATCTAATCCCGTCACCAACTCTGTAACCGGATGCTCCACTTGGATACGGGTATTCATTTCCATGAAGTAGAAGCGGCCTGAGTGATCCAATAAAAACTCAACGGTGCCCGCCCCAACATAGCTAATTGACTGGGCTGCTTGAATCGCTGCTTCTCCCATTCTCTGTCTTAGGTCTAGCGTTAAGGCTGGGCTAGGCGCCTCTTCTAAAAGTTTCTGATGACGGCGCTGAATCGAACAGTCGCGTTCCCCTAAATGAATAACATTCCCATGGGTATCCGCCAAAATTTGAAACTCGATATGGCGTGGCCGCTCGATAAACTTCTCCAAGTAAACCCCAGGATTCCCAAAGGCAGCTTCCGCTTCCCCTTGAGCAGCCATAAACGCCTTGCTTAATTCACCCTGTTCTCTAACCAGACGCATTCCCCGACCACCGCCCCCTGCGGTTGCTTTAATCATGACCGGATAACCAATATTTCCGGCGATCGCCAGCGCTTCTTGCTCGTCCAGTAACAGACCCTCACTACCCGGTACAGTAGGAACCCCCACTTTTTGCATGGTTTCCTTAGCCGTGGATTTATCCCCCATTGCCTGCATTGCCTTAGGGGTGGGGCCAATGAAAACGATTTGATGATCGGTGCAGATTTCAGCAAATCGAGCATTCTCAGCCAAAAATCCGTAACCCGGATGGATGGCCGTAGCATTTCGAGTCAAAGCAGCCGCAATGATATTTGGAATGTTGAGATAACTCTTGCTACTGGGCGCTTCACCGATACATACGGCTTCATCAGCCAGTTGGACATGTAGGGCGTGACGATCAACGGTAGAGTGAACAGCCACTGTCGCAATCCCCATCTCCTCGCAGGTACGGAGGATGCGGAGAGCGATTTCCCCTCGATTCGCGATCAAAATTTTGGAAAAGCGCATCTGGCAGTTTGTTATGAAGCAGTATCTGAATCATATGACGGTAGCTGATCCTATCACGCAGCAGACGATAGCCCCCTACCCAAATCTTGAGGAAAGAACCGTTTAGGATAAAATTTCCCGTGCCAAAGTGTTCACTTATGATTTATCTTTAGAAACTGACGCTAAAAATTAGACTGCAAGCCGCTGTTGAGGTGGGTTGTAGTTTGGCTATTTAGCTATGCGGATGTGGTGGAACTGGTAGACACGCACGTTTGAGGGGCGTGTGGCTTCGGCCTTGCGAGTTCGAGTCTCGCCATCCGCATTCTTCCCAAATACGCTCG
>JAKSDM010000941.1 GCA_022360135.1 Pseudanabaenales cyanobacterium
GGGGAGGAATCTCAGCCCTCAGGTCCTAATCTGCAATCCTCCAGCCAAGCTGAAGATCGGTTCAGTATCAATGAATTTGATGTCTTAGAGTTAGATCGTTACAATCAACCCCAGCTTATTATCCAGTCACTTTTAGACGATACGGTGCAGTTGACGGAAGCTGCCGATGGGATTGATCTATTCACCCGGCAGTCAAATCAAACCTTAGAGAAACAACATCGCCTGTTACTGAATACTCGGGATGCTCTGATAGAAGCTAGGATGTCGCCATTGGGCTCTATCTTCCAACGGTTTCCCCCGCTTCTTCAGCAGTTGGAAAGGCTGCATAACAAGCCAGCCAGACTGGAGCTACAAGGCACTGATGTGTTAGTGGATAAAGTTGTCGCTGAGAAGTTATATGATCCCCTACTACATTTGGTTCGTAATGCTTTCGACCACGGCATTGAACCGATCGACATCCGACAGCAACGGGGTAAGGCAGCAAGGGGACAGTTAGAAATCCGGGCTCACCATCAAGGTAAATACCTCGTGATTGAAGTGCAGGATGATGGAGATGGATTGAATTTTGAGCGAATTCGGCAACAGGCTATAGAACGGCAGGGAATTTCGTTGGAACAAGCAAGCCGCCTGGATCAGGCTCAATTGGCGGATTTGCTGTTTGAACCTGGTTTTTCTACCGCTTCTAAAGTCAATAACCTTTCTGGCCGAGGTATTGGTCTGGATGTTGTGCGGAACCAGTTACAAGCTCTCAAGGGTTCGGTCACTGTGTTTTCCGAACCTCATCAGGGGACAACCTTTACCTTGAAAATTCCCTTAAGTCTGACCATCGCCAAGTTGCTGCTTTGTCGCTCGGGCGCCAAGATCTACGCCTTACTGCCAGATGCAATCGAGCAAATTCTGATACCCCAAGCCGACCAGATCCAAGAGCGCGAGGGAGGCAAAATCTTGCGGTGGGGTAAAGGTGTTGATCAGCGATTAGTTCCAATATATCCCCTTTCAAAGGTTCTAGATTATGGATCGAGAGGCTTCCAATCTCTATTCCTACAACCTGATTATCCTCTGACAGTTAGCAAACCAGGCAGACAAATTATTGTGGTTAACTACCAAAACGCTCTGCTGGGCTTGGAAGTGGAGCAACTAATTGGGGAGCAAGAATTGATCATACGCCCAATGGGGACCTTGATCAACGCCCCTTCCTATATTTATGGAGCCAGTATTCTAGCGGATGGGCAACTGGCGCTCGTGCTTGATGGGGCGACATTGATGCAACGTGTATTTGATCGTCTGTCAAAAGCAAGCCTTGATCAAGGGTTAGTAAGGGCAATGCCGAGTGCACTTTCATTCCGGTCTGAGCCACGGTCATTATCTGCTTCCACTGGCCCAGACAGAGAAAAACTAAACCATAAAATTCTGGTTGTAGAAGACTCATTGACCACCCGCCAAACCCTAGCATTAACACTTCAGAATGCGGGTTATCAGGTGCTTCAAGCTAAAGATGGACAGGAAGCTATCGGCCAACTTGAACGCCACTTCCATATCCATTTGGTGATCTGCGATATCGAAATGCCTCGCATGAATGGGTTTGAGTTTCTCAGACATTGTCAGAAAGACCCTAACTTAGCTAATATCCCAGTTGCCATGCTGTCATCTCGAAGTGGCCAGAAACATCGCCAGTTGGCTGAGCAATTGGGGGCGACAGCTTATATTAGTAAGCCTTATTTGGAGCACAAGCTCTTAACCATGGTGGCTGAGGTGCTTCAGGTTGACACACTGAATTCTGTTTCTGGGTAAGGGGCTGATCCAATATGATTGCCGAATCAGATGGGCAAAGGTTCATTGTCTTTAAGGTTTTAGATTATTGCTGGGCGCTCCCGATTGAAGCTGTGTTGCGGGTTGTAAACTGTTCCCTTGACGCTAACCGGGAGCTAATCAGAATGGGGGTGATCCAAATCGGTCGGCATGTGATTCGAGCTTTGGATTTGCATCAGCGGTTAAGCTCCGGGGTTCTACCGCAAGCGCCAGGAGATTCTCCCTTTTTAGTCATTACCCGCGGTTCTGAAGGGGAGCTTTGTGGGATTCCAGTGGATGCCCCCCCTGATTTGATGGAAGTTTCGTTAGAGATGATCCGATCGCTCCCCCCCTCAAGTCCTCAAGGCGGCTTGCTTGAGATCGCCAGGGGAGTTGTTATCTCCTCTGAGGAACAGAACCCAAAGACTATCTTTCTGTTAGATATAAAGCGCGCCCTGAGCGCCTCCCCGCAAGAATTCCTAGCACTGCCGACTAATCCGGCGGGCAGTGGTGTAGAATAATCGACTCTTGCTTGAGCGCTTGATACCTCATTGTTTTGTTGGAACTTATCTCATGGAGTCATTAGTATTGTTGGGATTTGTTTTGCTTGGAGCACTTTTAATTGGCTTAGGTTTAGGTCATAAGTCCTGGCAAGTTCATCGCTCTCGGCGCCAACTCGCTTCTCCACCCGTGTCCAGACAGTCTAATCGGAGAAGTTCAACAAACGATCCAATGCAAGCCATGCATTTCCGGGAAACAAATTCACCTGATCGGCGGGGCCCACTTCGGTATTCCCGTAGGCAAGTTGTTGCTGAGGGGGGGGAGTCGGTTAGACGCTCCCAATCCCCCAAAATAGTCGCCGATCGCAGGGCGGCAAAACACCCCCAGCCAGTGAATCCAGTTGTCCAGCAACAGCAGATTAATCACTCTCAGCAGCTCAATCCAGTCTTCAAACCAACTCAGATCAGGTCCTCTCCACGAGTCAAACCACCACCACCCCCAAAAAAGTTCATCTCTCCCGCGCCAAGACATTCAGCCTTAAATCAAACTCAAATGAGGCCCTCTCGACGGAGCCAACCCATCAATAATCAGGCAGAACTGATCTCGCCTCAGCCAAGGCCAAGATATCCAGTCGACGGACAGGCTCAGAGGAAGCAGGCTCAGGGGAGACAGGCTCAAATCAGGTCTTCTCAACCGGTCAAACCAATCGACCGCCAACTAGAGTTAATCCCAACCCAACCCAGATATCCAGCCTTCAAACCAACTCAGATGAAGTCCACTCGGCAGGGTAAACCCATCAACAATCCGGTAGGTCCCATCCCACCCCTGCAGATCAATCCAGCCTTCAAACCAATTCAGATCAAGTCCTATTGGCGGAACAAAC
>JAKSDM010000323.1 GCA_022360135.1 Pseudanabaenales cyanobacterium
CTTGACTTAGTAATTAACTAAATTTAGGTATCTAAACAGTTATTAGTTCGTCTTGTTTTTCGCCATTTGGACGCCCATTTAAGGCGGCAAATCCCCCATGAGATAGAATTTGACGCCTTCCTTAGGATCAAGGATCAAAGCAGACATTCAATTGCCTGGGTAGAGACAAAACACGTTGGCAAACTATTGTAATCCTAGATGATTTGTAAATATAAAAAGCTTTTTAGAAGCTTGCAATCTCTATTTGACAATGATCTCCGTTTCAGAGAATTTACGACTGATTTAGGATTGCTATATTCTGGCTTGACGGAATTCCCAGACAGAGCATGGCAACCATATTGTCGCTGTTAGATTCCTCGACGCCTCAAGAGTTGACTCGTTGGTTGAATAACAATCGAGCAGACCATTAAGGAGCCTCCTAAGTTTTCCCACTAGCAGGCTGCTTCGCTAGAAAGAGCTTGTCTAGCGCCGGTGATAACTGGGCCTTTGTCATTAGCGATGACTTTGACACCCTTTTATCCGATAGTTTCTTGCTGTCCTAACAACTGTCCGGACTAATGTTGCTTATACTTGATCAAGGAGAATATAAGTCAAAATTAGAACATCGCTGTAAAGCCCCCAATCGCATCGATGAATCAGTCTGCTCATCCACCACTATTCGAGCTTTTTACTATGTTCTTGACCGCAACCTTGACCGCGATCGGGGCCTCGACTGCGACTATGCTCTCGACCGGAAGCAGGACCGAGCCCTCGACTATGCCCTCGCACACGACTGCGATCGCGATCTTACCCTCACCCTTGCCATGACTATGTCCTGTGCCGCGACTATGCCCTGGCCCTTACTCGCGAACAAGCCTTAGATCTTGCTCGTGACCTGATGAATATTGAGGGGGCTGTTAGCGACGATGTCCGTACCGAACTTGAAGACATGCTTTTGCTGCCTTGGGCGGAGCTCCAGCGCCGTCAACCAGAGCTTTATCCGGATTTGGACTAGTCAAACAAGCCGATTTTGGATTTTGGATTTTGGATTGAAAAATCCTCGGTTGTTATTCCACGCTAATAGGCAATCAATTACTCGATTGAAAGCGATCGCAAATAACGCCATCATTTACCGGAGCGTCACTTTTCCCTTAAACCTGCTCCAACCCCAAAAACTATTCGATCTTCTAAGTTATCTATTGCACCTGTCTTTATAAAGAAGCTCAAAACAATTCATCTAAAACTTGTTAAGACACTCATTTATATCCTATCCTAATAGATAGCAATCCTAATTATCTAATAATCCTAGATGATTTGTAAGACAATTCTTCTGTACTTGTTATGCAAATCTAGGTTCCACTAGGTTGAAAATCTCATTCAGCAAAGGATTGACTAAATTCAGGGTAAAAAAAGAACATCTTATCTGGCAAGTATTTCAGCCTAAAAAGCTGATGATAAGCTGCTGAATAAGCTACCAAACTTGGAAGAGCCGTAAAGGCAAAAATTTGTAAGTGCAAAAGGCTTTTCAGAACCTTAAAATTCCTGTTTAACCAGGATCCCCATTTCATAGGATTTACGGCTGATTTAGGAATGCCATAACGTCTTTTTGGGTAGGAGGAAATTTATAATCATGTCCTTGAAAGGTTTAAATAGACCCGGATTTGTGAAGCAACTCCTTTTAGTTGGCCTTATAGTCCCGAGCTGCTTCCTGGTAATTTCAGCTACCACGAACTCAAAAGAAATTGAGACGAAAATAATAGAACCCGAAAGAGCCAGAGTTATAGCACTTGATGCTATTGGTCAATATGAAAACACCCCTGAAACCTTAGCAGAGATTTCTTTTCCAGAATCGGTTCGTGAGCTTTTCCCCAACATCCGTTTAATCTCTTTGCCTCATGATTCCGATCCGCCTAGTTGGAGCCGGGTCGTGGTGGACAATGATGCCAATGCTTTTGTTCTTCAGAGATTTGACTCGTATCCACCACAGTGGGAGGAAAACTTAAGTGATTTACTGTGGTCACAGGGTCTTTTAGGTGTCAATTCCAACCAAATTGCCCGAGTCACTGTGGCGATTACTTTTCTAACCCATTCTCAACCTGGTTTGATATTTTGGACAGCTCTGGAAGAAGTTGAAACGCCTGATGATTTAGCTAGGCTGATCGAGGATGTAGTAGTAGAAAACCTCAGCGACAATACTTACAGGAGCAGTATAAATTTAGTTAGTTCTGAAGGCGCTAAGAAAAGAATCACCTATAGATTTAATCCGTCAGGGAAACTAATTGATATCCAAGAAACCTATGGAGGTCAACATGTTGAATAGCAAAGTTCAAAGTGCCAGACTATGAAAAGAAAACCTACCCCTAAGCGTTTAATCAATTCAGTGACACTCGCCAGCATCGGGGTTCTGACAACCTTTTCTGTTGCAACACCCCAAGCTGAAGCCCTTACGCTTATTCGCAACTTTGTTGAAGCTTCAGAAGAATTTCCTGGCATGTCTGAGGTGTATGCTGGGGATGCCCCCTCAAATGCAGTAGGCGGCGGCGACTTAGTTGATATTTTTAATACTGCTGCAGATATTTGGGAAGCTGCGATCGCAGATGATCACACGTTAACTCTGAACTTTGGCTGGGCTCCTTTAAATAGTTCTAAGGCAAGCCATAGACTTGTCGATGAGGGAGGAACACCTCATCGTGAGACAGAAGCATCGATTCGCTTTGACAATGATGAAAGCTTTTCTTGGTTCCTAGACCCCACCCCTGACCTCAATGAAGAATTCCAAGATCTTACTGAAAGTACTCAGGACTTAGGGGGTGGGGCGATTAATATAGAGCGTCGGTATGCCAATACTGTGGCAGATAGTCTAGCTAACGGTCACTATGACTTGCTTCAGACGGCAATACACGAAATTGGGCATGCTTTGGGAATGAGCAATTCAAATGATGCTTATCAGGTGGAAAAAGAAGATGGTGATGTTGATGTTACTTCACCACGACCTTTTGAGGATTCCAGTATTCCTATTGATGGCTCGCACTTTCCTGACGAACTCGAACAAACATTATTGTGGGGAGGTGGACTTCCTAGAAGCGAACGGCGATATCCCTCAGAAGTAGATATTGTAGCTAATGCTCAAGTCAGCCAATTTACTGACGTGAATCTTGATCTTGTAATAGCAGGATTAGCCAATACAACTTCCTCCAATCCAGACCTGAATTGTCCGCCTGAAACTTGTACGGGTATGGGTGCTGACCTCATAACTTGGAGCGTTTCTAGTGGGGTATTCCTAGTGCTATTGACCCAGGCGGACTTCCCAACAGTTTATCGATTGCTGGCGGAAACTTTACAGGTAAATTGGGCGCCACATCTTTAAACCGATTGACAGATCACCAATGGAAGAAGCCGTCTGGGGGCAAGAAACCCAAGCGATCGCCCGTCAATCAGGTTCCTGACTCTGTTGTAACAATCCAGAATGCTGGGAGGCTCTAAGCAGAGTCTCTTTTTTATATTGTTTAGACTGCTGTTTTCGGCAAACATAGGGGACAGATCTCGGCAAGCATAGCTTCCCCCTCCTTGATTGCTATTTGCTATCTCAGGAAAAGAATATGGTCGATCGCTGCCATGAATTATCGAGTCAACTGCCCTACTCTAATCAGTAATCAAAAGCACGGGATGTCGATTCTACCTGGGTTGAAACCCTATTTTTGGGGAGATAGCAATCTCCCCTCAATCACCGTTTGAGGAGGGAAGCTCAAGGAAAGATCTCTCCAAGGGATAGATATATAGTCAGGGGGTTAGGGGTTAGGCAAAATTATTTCCCCATGCAATCTACCTAAAATTTCCTCTTGTTGTGAGTTACTTTAAAGAGAATATTGCCGAGGTGTTTACCAAGTTCTAATGAGGTGTATTTGCCTTGATTGCAATCAACTTGATTTAAATTAAACCCGTCCTCAAGTTCTGATTTCTGATGAAGATTACATCTCCCTCAAAGAAGATAGAAGCTATCTTCGAAGCCTGTCTATGGAAATTCAGGCTGTTTGCCCTGATACCTGTCATTTTCGGACTGGTGAGCGCCTTAAATTTTTTTGTTGTTGGCAGCATCGAAATTCTGGAGGGCCTCAGCGCTAGCTTTTCTCATGACCATGTTGGCGAACAGTCTTTCACAAAAGCTGTAACCAGCATTATCGGCGGCGTCGATCATTATCTAATCGGCATTGTGTTACTGATTTTCAGTTTTGGTATCTATGAGATCTTTATTTCTCCCATAGAGCTTAAATTCCGTTATAAAGACATTAAAATACTGGAAGTCAACACCCTAGATGGACTCAAACATAAGATTTTGCAAGTCGTTATCATGGCGCTGATCATCGGTTTCTTTAAGAAAGCGTTGAGCATCCCAATGGTGAGTCAGCAAGATTTACAGTCTATGGCTATCTCTATCTTGCTGATTGCGGTGGGCAGCTATCTCGTGCACCTGCAATCTCACGGGGAACAGCCTCGAGGGCTGGAAGTCCTGACAGAACGATGGCGGCGCGAAAAGCATAGGCAAAAACCCCCTAGCTCTGAAGCCGACTTGATTGCTAACGCCAGCCAGCGAGCCTTTTCAAGGCGGATGGAAGAAGACTCGACCTTCTATGCCAAGCGGATCTCTGAGTCAGAACATTTTAAACCGCCTCAGGATATTGGCGTCTCTGTGGTTAACCGTCACAGTGATGACGCGCTATCTCTGATTAGTGGGAATGAAGATGCGATCGCCTTCTATGCACTCCTAAAACCATTCATTGCGGCTCATCTAGACGACGCCCAACAAGCTAAGCAGATAACAGCTACAGCCGCTCAGACGATCCTCGACTTGATTCAGCAACGGGCAATTCGCGACTGGACCGACAATGCTCATGTCCAGCAAGACATGCAGAATGCAATCGATGACTATCTTTATGAAGTCGTCCATGATAAGTACAAAATTAACTTAACGCCTGACGCAATGGATGAGATGCTAGAAAAAACCTTGCAACTTGCCAAGAATCGCCCAAATCTTGTTCGCTCACAAATTTTTATGGTGGAAAAAGCCCCTAATCAAAAAGTTGCGAAGCGGAATCATATCGCGTATCAGTAAAGCCGCAACTACTTTCAAGGTACTAAGGGCAAGGATTCTTACAATCAACTGGTTACGAGAATCCTTACCTCAATCAGGCTGATTTAGTGAAGCACTATTCAGGAGTGGTGGACAATGATGAGGGAGGGACACCTCATCGTGAGACTGAAGCATCGATTCACTTTGACAATGATGAAAGCTTTTCTTGATTTCTAGCCCCCATCCCTGACCTCAATGAAGAATTCCAAGATCTTACTGAAAGTACTCAGGACTTAGGGGGTGGGGCGATTAATATAGAGCGGCCGCCGTCAGATTTTCAGGATCCCGCATCGGCTGAACTAAATTTGCCGACGTAGGTATCTGCTGAATTCTTTAAGGCAAAAAGGTCCCGTTTATTTATAGCGCTGGTTATAAATCGCCAAATGGCCTTGTGTGTGGTAAACCAAGCGATCGAGGCGCCTGATTTTTCATTTTTCAGAATACGGTCCGCCAACCAAGGAGTTACCGTCTCGACATGATCGCCAAATATATTGAAGGCGCCTTTAATTCGC
>JAKSDM010000271.1 GCA_022360135.1 Pseudanabaenales cyanobacterium
CAGAGTGCTACCTTTCGATAGACGGATTGGGTTGGATTCTGCGGGTTGCGTTTGATGGTTTGGCAGATTGCCCCAACGCTGAATGGAGATAAGATTAGGATCGACAGCAGCAGGAACCCTAAGGTTTCAGTGGGCTGGAGGTGAAATCCATCGGCGTCGGTAGTATTCAGGCTGCGATCGAAATAGAAACGAAATGATTGAAAGTCATTGGCATAATTCCAGATCAGAATAGGTAGGAGGGCGCTGGTTGCGATCGCGATGGCCAAATAAGTGCGGCGATCGCGTAGCAGGGGTCGGAGAGACTTATCTGTGATCACAGTAGCAGCGAAGCCCAGCGCCATGAAAATGGCGATGTACTTACACAGGCCAGCTAATCCAAGGGCGATCGCGGCTCCATACAGTCGCCAGCTTTCTCCCTGTCCATTTTTCCGATACTCGTCTAAAAAGGTGATGAACAGATGGGCTGAAATCAGCGATAAGGTAATCAGCCAATGATCGTGCCAGGCTAAGGCCAGAAATATAAAATAAAGTGGCGATGACAAGACCAGGATGACCACCAGCCAAAAGGCGTGCCTGGCGCTAGGGCCATAGAGGTGACGGGTAATTCGATAGTAGGTGTAAAAGAAAGCGGCGTTGCTAATTAGGTTAGGCAGCCGCAGCGTGAAAGTTGAGCGCCCTAAAACAGTGGTGAATAAACCCTGAATCCAGGCGTGTAGGGGGGGATGGTCGTAATAGGAAAATGCGGGATGCTGTCCCCATAGCCAGTAGTAGGCTTCGTCGGAGTTAGGAAATGCAACCAGCCAAAACACTAGACGTAATCCTAGCAAGGTGGCCAGGGTAGGGAGGATAACCCTAAAAACTGGAGATGAAAATAGCTTCATGCTTAGTGGCTTTGAATCTGTTCCCGAACCTTTTCACGGAACTCTAATACAGCATCCAAGGGTTCAGGATGATCAACGTATTTCGCTAACAAGTTCAAATCCAGGTTAGACAGTAGTTCACTGGTTTGAATCTGTTCATATTGTTCGTTGTGTAACCTGTGAATTTCAAACACGCCCTTCTTCCAAAACCACACTTCCAGCACACCCAAGCCGCGATAGACCGCCAATTTATCAATACCGCCACTTGTTTCTACCACCTCTACAGCTAGGTCAGGAAACTTTTTCTCAGAACCAATGCAAAAGCAGGTATCCGGCTCAACGCCCCGCGCCTTTAGCGCCTTTCGAAATGTGGTAGACCCCAAACCGTAGAAGCGAGTCCGGGTTTCTTCAAAGTAAATACCTAATAACCGAGCAATATTGTCCTTCTTTGACTCGTGCTTACGGCTAGGAGCCACAATTTCCAATACCCCTTCTAAAAAAGTGACCCGATACCAGGGACTATTCCCCAACTTCTCCAGCAAGGTTTCATACTGTTGCCAGCTTACCCCGCTAATGATGTAGCGTTCTTCTGAATCAGTGGTTGGCAACTTTAGTGACTCAGCAAAGTCCTTCCGCAACATTGTGGTCATCGTGGTCCCCTCTTAAGCTAGGTTACTCAGTTCTGCATTGTCTATTTCCTTCCATGTATGCCTTACTTTTACCATTCCAATAGGTTGGCTCGGGCACAATGATGCATAGGCGCTCAATTGAACATTGATGAACGTAAAAATTCGAGACAGTTCAGAAATGCCTGCCATTTCAGCTGCTTCATCAGGGGGCGCCCATCGGTCTTAGCTCACTGCATTAGCTCATCTGAACGCTACTGTAATTCGGCGGTAAAGCGAAAAATCATAAAATCGCCCATCGGCACTAGTTCCATCCCAGATTAGATTAGAACCGATGGTTATATCATCAACTGCGATGTCATAACAATGGACGTGTTGATTCAGGATTAGTCCAATTGTACTTATTTTTAGTCTTGAGTGATCCTGGGATGCAATTGTTATGCAGGCGATGTAACCTGTAAAACTGCAGTGATCCATCGTCTATAATCCGTTACGCTGGTGCTAGAGCATCTGATTCAAGGTCTTCCAAGATTAGAAATGACCACTGAGGAATTGAAAGCCCAACTGCTAGCACTGACACCAGAGGAGAAATCTCAGGTAATTCGACTGTTGGTCCAAAGCCTTGCCAATTCCTGGGATGGCATTAACAAGACACCTGGGGTGATGGGAGGAGATGCCTGCATTCGGTCAACGCGGATTCCTGTTTGGCTGTTGATCAACTACCGTCGGATGGGAAAAAGCGAAGCAGACATTCTTGATGCCTATACTGATCTTTCGGCTACTGATCTGGCAAATGCCTGGGCTTATGCAGAGGCGTTTCCTGAAGAAATTGAAGTGGCGCTTCAAGAACAAGAAGAGGCTGATAAGCTTCTTGAGCCTAGTGTTTGAGCACTGAAATGGCGCAGTTGTATGCCGACGAACAGTTTCCACGACAGGTTGTAGAGTTGCTGCGCTCTTTAGGACATAGCGTTTTGACTGTTCAAGAGGCAGGGCAAGCAAATCAAAGGATCTCTGATGATTTGGTTTTGCAATTTGCTACTGAAAGCGATCGCGCTGTCCTGACAATGAATCGGCGCGATTTCATTAAACTCCACAAACGAAACTCCATTCATGCCGGCATTATTGTCTGTACAGAACCTTACAGCTGGAAGGCTCTAGCGGACGGAATTAACGAGGCGATCGAGGCGTATATTTTAAGGCGAGAAGCCTTACAGGGAAATGGTTCGAGCCCACAAGGGTTTCAGCCGATTTTGGGGGTAAATTTTTCCCGGCTTAAGTTATACGCCGCGATCGAGGCTGCTGGGACCTTGATAGGTAAGCTAATTCGAATCAACAGGACTTCTTCCGCTAAAAACTAAGGTTTTGCAAGTTTAAGCATGCCGATTTACTCCTAGTTAGGCCCTAGCTCCACCAGATGGGGGCATGGTTCTAAACGCTTGATATACAGAGACTCTGGTTATCGGTAATAAGCTCTTGTTATGATTAGCCAATAGTTAACCGATGCAGATTTGTCAAGAC
>JAKSDM010000809.1 GCA_022360135.1 Pseudanabaenales cyanobacterium
CTCCCAACCCTTGGCGTCAGGCTATTGGCAAGGACGATATCGACTCACTAGAGGTCAAAAGACGTTAATAGACCAGCAACATCAAATTTTAGTGGAGTAAAAGCAGAAATAGTCGACCATTCAAGGGTTTCTACTGGTAGTGTTCAAAACCAATATTGACGGGGATGCAGATCACTTGACACTTTCCATAGCCAGTTTTTCTTGTTCCTAAGCTGGAGCTTAGGAATACTCACAGGCAGGAAGCTCCAACTTCCGGCGAAAAGGAAGTTGGAGCTTCTACGACTGGCGTTTCCAAGTCGGAGCTTAGAAACGAGGAGCAGCGGCATTAATGTGTCAAGTCGATTGCAAGTCCAGCTGACTGCTTAGGGTTGTCGTGAACACTACCGCATCAAACAGCGAGGAATTGTTCTCAAAAACCGACGTAATTTCTGGCGACGACTTGCAAACAAAATTGGCAACGGTAGGTAGGGCCTCTGCTAATACTTCTTTGATGAACTGTTCTGTCTCAAATACGTTAGTCCTCATTAATGCTGGTGAATAACCTACGGGTCTCCACTGCTGCTTGCCTCATTGCTGTTTCAGCAGTCTGTTCCCCTGTCAATACCTGCCAAAGATATGCTTGCAGAATTTGGGACGCCTGGCCATAGTCAGGGAACTGGGGGCGAAAAATGGAGTTGTTTTCAAGCGTCTGTCGCAACTGGGAGAAATGGGGGTAGTACTTGAGGATTTCGGCATCTTCAAACAATGCCTGATAACTGGGCAAATAACCGGCATTCAAAACAAATTGGCGCTGAACAGAGGCACTGGTGAAGTATTCAATGGCTTGCCAAGCTTCCTTCGGATATTTCGTATTTTTGGCCATGCCAAACCCCCATCCGCCTCTACAGCCCCGACCACCATAGATGGCGGCAGGTATCACTTCAAAGTCGCCTTTCAAGGGACCCCCGGCTCGATTCGCTCGCTTCCAGAAGTAAGACCACCCCCGCAGGAAAGCTGTCTCACCCAACTCAAACATTTCAAGGGATTGCTGTTCAATTAAGAACCGGACATCAGCAGGGGATATTCCCGGGGGCGTCTCCCCATCTAATATCTCGCCATCAGAGGCGGATTCTCCGCTAACGATGATGTCGCGCAAAAAATCAACCGCTTTAATAGCAGCTTCCTGATCAAGTCCGACTTTCTCTGGATTGTTATTGTCTTTATCTAAGTCGATCCAGAAACCGCCATAGCTATCTAAAACTTCGACAAAGTTAGCCACTAATCCCTCGTACTGCTGTCCTTGCCAGATGTAACCCCACTTCGCTATTTTTTGGGTCTGTAAGTCTTTAGAGATATCTTTCAAGTCTTTCAATGATTTGGGCAATTCTGTTGACAGCCGATATCCCCCTTTTTCCAAAAGACGTTTGTTATAAAAAAGAACCCCCACATCAGAACGAAAAGGGATGCGATACAGGCGATTCTGGTAGCGCCCTGCTTTGACTTCACTGGGCAAAAATGCAGATAACTCTTCTGCAGAAATAAATTCAGATAAGTCCTTTAGCCATCCCTTATCAGCAAACCAAGGAACCCAAATAATGTCCATGTAAATCAGGTCATATCGGGGAATGTCTTGCTGAAGGTCAGCCGTGTAAATGACTTCTACATCGTCAGTGGTATAGGGGATTTCGGAATCATCCAGGAGTTCAATGTGAATACCTGGGTGCTGTTTTTCAAAATTCTTGATTAATGGGACCCAATACTCAACTTCATCAAACGGCGTTACAAATGAGAGAGTGACGGGTGACGACCATGCGAACAGGAGCTGCCATAATGTAACGCACTGAATGACAATCAGTAATCCCAGAATTTGGGGCAGCCTAAACGGTTTGGGAAATCTTACTCTGAAGCGTTGTCGACTATTTGGCATGGAGCTTGGGTCAGTTGCAGGTTAGCTGCTAAAACTTTAGCAACTTGTTTGGGGGCGTTTATTTCTTTAAATAATCCCATTGCTTGCTCAAAATTTTGCTTGCTTTTGTTGATTTCACCCGTTACATGGTGGGTCAAACCGAGTTGAAAATAAGCTTCGGCTAAATCACATTTGGCCCCAATTTCATCGAGTAGATTGATCGCCTCCTGATGATTTGCGATCGCCGGCTCAAAGGCTTGCTGCTGCCGATACAGCTCAGCCAAGCCGCTGAGAGATCGGGCTTTAACCTGAATATAGTGGCTCTCTTCGGCGAATGAGATGGCTTTTTGATAGAGTTCGTAGGCCTTGTTGATTTCTCCCAAATTCCTGAAGGTTTGCCCCAAAATCTGAATAAAGTAGGCGAACCGGCCCGTATGCTGGAATGACTGGTGATTAACCACTGAGTCATAAACCCGATCGATCAGGGTATAGGCTTCGGCCTTAAGTCCAAGGTATGAATTGACCAGGGCTAGACAAACGGAAGCCTTTTCCGCCCAACGGTCATGATCGGTTCCTTCCGCCTGAGCAATCACCTGTTTGAATAGGTCGGCCGAGGCCGCCAGCTCCCACAAATCCAACTGGTAAAGCCCTCGGCTCAATAGGGAATCGACCTCCAGCATTCTCAGGTAATAAATCATCAGCCAGTTAGCTGGACTGGCTTCAATTGATTCTAAACACCGGGTCGCAGTTTGAATGGCGACTTCCTGGCAGGCGATCGCTTTGTGGATTTGGCCAGAAATCCAATACACATCCCCCAGGATATTATGCAGTTCGCTGGAGTTTTGGTCGGATGTAATCTGGCTGATAATTTTGCTGATCGCGGTAATCACAGGTTGCAGCAAACCCATTCGATATAGGGTGCTGCCGAGGGGTAAAAACTGACGCCAGCGATTATCCCGACTCTTGAGAATAACCCGGCCTGCGGCTTCAAAATCCCCGATCTCCAGATAGTGATAGTAAGCCTCTAGCGCCTGAATCGCATCACTGACCGTGGTGATGGTCTTGGTGGCGCCGGTCCAATAGTCGGCGGCTATGCGGTTAACGGCTTCCCACTCCCCACTGGCTCGCAGTCGAGCGATCGCCTCGGCTCTAATGACCGGATGCAGCCAATACTCTCCTTTGCGACCTTCCAATAGAGAGCGATTGCGGAGGGATGCAATAATCCGCCGCCGCTGGTCTGCTGCGATGTCCCACATCAGATGGAAAAGCCCTTGAGTTGGGACAGCGGAAACCTCTTGGTAACGATAGCAGCCTAAGCGACAGAACAGTCGATAGGCATTGCCATCCAGGTCCCGTAAGCGATTGATCTGGCTGGCCACCAAATTTTTTAGGTCCGTCGCCACCAAGGGATCGGCCTTGGTTTCCCGCCAATACGCCGCCATATCTCCCTCAAAATCGCCTTGAATAGAACCGCAGAGAATTCCCATTGCCTTGGCGTTGCCCCCATAGGCTCGATGCATTTCCTGGAGGGTGAGGGCGTCAATCGCAATATTATGGGGCTGGAAGAAATGTCGCCAGGCGGATTGCTCCAGTCCCGGCAGTCGGTAGTGGTCCAAATGGATGGCCGGTTCACACAGGCGATCGCGGCTGGTTATCAGCGTTACCGATTGAATCCGAGCGTCCGCCAAGACCCGCAGCAGCTCAACATATCGGGTATGGGGCTGGACAAACCGACCTTGAAGGTCTAAAGCTGGCTCCAGGTTATCGATCAATACCCCCACGCAACGGGTATGGAGTTGCCGCTTCAGACGCCCCAGCGTCACCCCGAACTCCCGTCCAGGTTCTACCCCAAAGTCTTGTTTCAGCCACTCTTCCACCACCCGTTCCACGGGGGTAATATGAGGGGTTTCCTTGGCCATCAGCAGCTCCAAAACCAGATCAAAGTCTTGAGCATGCAAATATTGCTGGGCCAGGGTGGTTTTGCCAATGCCGCCTTCGCCCTGAATAACGATCACCTTACTTCCCTGGCTGACGAGATGATTGAGGTCGGCGATCGCCGCTGCTCGGCCGACAAAATTGGGGGTTTCAGGCAGCTGACTTGCGGTCGCGATCGCTGGGGAGGGATGGATCGATTCAGCTCCCAGCCGCCTTGCCAAAACCGTCTTGAGGGTATGCTTAGAGACCTTCTCTCCTAAAGTTTTTGAGAGAATTTGCCAGAGCTGGGAAGCCACATCCTTGACGTGGCCTTCGGTGCAACCATAGCTTTCGGCGATCGCCCAATACTTCCGACCCTGCCACACCTGTTGCAGAATGACCCGCTGTAAATCACTCAGATGCCTGCCAGTTTCAGCAAAGATTAACGCATCCATTTGATTTAGCACTACTTCTGCACCCATTGTTTGGCCCATTATTGGAACCATTTACCCAGTTAGCCTACCTAAATTCCGACCTTTTCAGACTGGCTGCCAGACCATCCGAATATTTCGGACTGATTATCCATCCGCTCCAAGCATAAATTGCCGACTTTGGCCGACTGACAAATCAATTCTCTATTGTTTAGGCTGATATGCGAACCGAAAAGTCAAAATTATTGATTCCTTGATGTTTTCAAAACACACGTGAACGTTCTATGAAGACACACTATTTTACAGAGAGGAAATAGCCGGACAGCCAGCTCAAATTGGGCTTTTGCTTCAGCCAAAAATTGGAGGGAATATGCATCATAAATTTCCATTTGATGAGCCAGATTATGATTTAGCCAGTCAATTTTACCAATCACCAAACTATCGCCAGATTCAGGCTCGCATCAATTGCTTAGTCGATCGCTACATCACTGATAAACCGCTTTCTGAACGTCTGCAAGATTTACCCCTGCAGTTTGAAAATCTCCAGCCCCGGCCCTGGAAACCAATTGACTGGCAGACTATTCATCGTGATCAAATTATCGGCGTTGAGCCAGTCGTATTTCTATCTATTCTAGCGGGGACAATTGATACCGAAGCCCCCATTCGAGGTTATACCCAAACCAGATGAAACAGGTCTTGCACTGGTCAGCCTGGTCTCCCACCAACAAAACGACATTCCTGTTTACTTTTGAGCGGGTAATGCGGCGGCTATGGGGCTGGAATACTAGGCTAACGCCTGATTATCTAAAGCGCCTGTTGGGCGAACAACCTTTGTCTTGAAAGCAAATAGGAATTGGGGATTGGGAATTATCTATGTTGGCGTTTCCCCTTCCCTCTCCAGTCACAAAGGCTCCATTCTTAATCCACTTCTCTTCCTTCATGTCCTATCGATCGAATATCTATGACTTCTAATACACTAAAAACGCTCCCTCCTGATGTAGATCCCCAACATCTCCCCAAACATGTCGCTGTGATTATGGATGGCAATGGTCGATGGGCGACCCGTCAGGGATTGCCGCGAGTGGCGGGGCATCGTCGCGGCGCTGGGGTGCTAAAGGAACTCCTGCGATGCTTTAAGGATTGGGGGATTGGAGAGCTAACGGCCTATGCCTTTTCAACCGAGAATTGGCGACGCCCGACGGCCGAAGTCGATTTTCTCATGGTATTGTTCGAGCGTTTGCTGCGTAAGGAATTGGCGGAAATGCATCAGGCAGGGGTTAGGATAACTTTCTTGGGAGACTTGTCTGCCCTGCCCTTATCGCTTCAGGCAGAGATGCACCGTTCGATGGTCGAGACTGCTAATAATGAAGCCGTTCGCTTCAATGTGGCGATCAATTACGGCAGCCGCAGCGAAATTGCCAGAGCTTGCCGACAAGTGGCTGAGCTAATATATCTGGGAGAATTGACCCCCGAAGCAGTGGACGAAAATCTGGTTGCACAGCATCTCTACACCAAGAGCGGTTATGATCCCGACTTACTGATTCGCACCAGTGGGGAGAAACGCCTGAGTAATTTTCTGCTTTGGCAAATGGCTTATGCGGAAATGTATTTTACTGATACCCTCTGGCCTGATTTTGACCGGGCTGCTTTCCATCAAGCATTGTTGGCCTATCAAGATCGCGATCGCAGATTTGGCGGCCCCAGTAAGTCAGCCAAACCTGCCTTGTCAGCCTAATCTCACAAGATTTGAGCGGGGGGATTGAGGACTAGAAGTTTTGGATTTTCTCTCGTTCCTAAACTCCGACTTAGGAACACTTACTGGTAGGAAGCTCCAGCTTTCAGAGTCCCTACACGGCGTAGTTATAGCAGGCGCAGGCTGCAGTAGCAGGCGCAATTGGCGAGCAGCAGAGAACCCTTTTAGGACACGGAAATACCCAGTAATTCAGCCAGCTGGCCCATCAATAATGAGCGGAGCAATCCGTACAATTTCGGAATATACGAACAGCTGCCTAAAAACCAGGAATACCTGGCCACAAGGCAACTACCCCCATTACCAAGAGGACCCCATCATGGACACTGCAATTTGCCTGCCGAAAGGAACCGAACCAATGCGTAAGCCGCTAACGCCAACTGAATCCTTCATATGGTTGCACTCTCGCGATCTTTACAATTTTCCGGCCTCTGTAGAGGAAGCGCGGAACATCTGCAAGGACTTGCGCATACAGCGGATGCTGGTCGAGCTGCAGGGCCTTGCGTGCGTAATTTTGCACGAACAGCGGCACAAGGAGGACAACTTCGTCTGCTTGATTGAGTAGGGTCACCCACTTCACCAGGAAAGCAAACCCCGGTAGTTAATTTACCGGGGTCTTTTGGGAATCAGCACAAATTCCTATAGCGCCTGCTAACGGATCCTCGATCGCCTCGATTACCTTGGCTATGCCGAAGCTACTCCCTACCGATGGTGTATCCAGAAGTTAAGCTCTCGCCGAATCGCCTCACGTTCAAAAACGGTCCTGGCATAGCGAAGCTGGTAACGAAGTTCTTCAACTATCTTTTGTCTGTCGTTTTTCATCGCCCCACTCCTTTTGATATCGATTTGATGTCGATGCTGAATCGCCTTGATTCAAAGGTAAGCAACAATTGTGAAGAATTCGGGAGGAAGCCCACATTCATCAAGTCTGCATCGCAAATTCCTCTGGATCCACACCGTGGTTCACCCAACGAATGGCTTCCCGCGCCGATCGCACATCCGGCGGCGTCCGCGTGGCATGGATGTGACCTGTACTGGGGCAGGTCATCTTGAGCAGGTAGATAGGCTCTACATCCACCGTTTGATCAATCCGCAGCAAAATATATTCTCGCCAAGAATCAAGTTCAATCGCCTGCAATTCTTGACAAATACGGCCATAGCCAATGCCCTGAATTAATACCCGACGGAGTTCGGCATTGTCTTCCGCCAACAGCCACTGGGCCTGCCACTGATGGGGATGAAGCATACCGTAGCGTTCAGGCAATTGCACGCCATGGTAGCTATATACCTGATAGCCATCCGCATAGGCCAGAGCGGGTTCTCCCTCCGCGTGCAGCCGTCTCTCTGGGTCCACTGATAAGCGAGTGGGACGATCGCACACGATGCAAGCCTGTTCGAACATCAAAATTGGGCCACATTCCGTCATCAGCGATCGCAACGCTTGCCATTGCTCCAGATCAAAAGGACAGTTCAATACCGCAATACAAAAGTTCAACAGAACGGGATGAGACCCATCAACCAGGTGCTGAATGGCGCTGACCCCGGTTCCCACCATGCCAATTACCCCCAGCAACGACTGCAAACGCCGCTCCCACTCCTGAACCAGAGGCTGACTCCACAAGGGTTGCCAGACGGTATCCTCCACGAACTGGCTCAATGGTCTTCCCCATTCCTGGAGCGTTCCTTCAAACTGCCTCAGAAACTGGCCCACGGGCTGTCGCTGAAATTGTCGGCGCCATTCAGATTGCTGCTGTTCCCAAAGCTGTTGCAGCAGTCGCTCAGACACCTGTCTTGACTGCTCCGATTGCGGTTCAAGCTGCTCCGGTTGCTGTCCCAGCAATTC
>JAKSDM010001478.1 GCA_022360135.1 Pseudanabaenales cyanobacterium
AACCTCAAGCAGGCGGACATTCAGCTGAATCGCAAGATGCTGGCCCAGATGGCTATTCTCGACCCAGAAAGTTTTGGCAAAGTGGTTGAAAAGGCGAAAGTTTCATAGCCTATGCTCAGCCGAATTCTTAGCTTTGGCCTGATTTTGGGGGTGCAGTTTACTGCACCCTTAATTGCTGTTGCGGCTGAGCTGGCGGAGATTCAGGAGCGGGGACGGCTAATTGTGGCGGTCAAGGACAATTGGCGTCCGCTCGGGTTCAGAAATACAGACGGTGAGCTGACGGGGCTAGAAATTGACCTGGCTCGTCGGCTGGCGGAGGAACTCTTGGGAGACCCGGAGGCGATCGTTCTAAAACCAGTTTCCAATCTGGAGCGGCTTTCGATTGTGCTAGAAGGTCGGGCAGACTTGGCGATCGCAGGCGTTACGGCGACGGGCGCCCGTTCGCGGCTGGTAAGCTTCAGCATTCCCTACTATTTAGATAGCACAGCCATCCTAACCAGAGATAGGAACATTCGCCAGTTGGCGGATATTGGCGCACAGCCAATCGCCGTATTAGAGGGATCCAGTGCGATCGCACACCTCAGACACCAATTTCCAACTGTCAACTTGATCGGGGTCAGTTCCTACGAAGCTGCGCGAGTCGCATTGGAGAATCATCAGGCTGTTGCCTTTGCGGGCGATGTCACTATCCTCACAGGCTGGATTCAGGAGTACTCGGACTACCATCTGCTGCCAACCTTATTATCCGTAGAGCCCCTAGCCGTCGTTGTCCCTAAGGGGGTGCAGTACAGTCCCCTAAGACGACGGATTAATGCCGCGATCGCCCACTGGATTGAAGACGGTTGGCTGGAAGAACGGACAACCCATTGGGGATTACCCTAGCCGACATGTAAAGATGGTTGCAGAATAAATATTTGTGCTCTGATAGGACTCTACTGATATGGAGAACAGCAATCTTCTGCTTGTTTATCTATCTCTTCTGTTGACTCTTTTAGGCGTCGTGGCTTTACTGATCCTTCGCCAGGTATTCAAAACACGTCGAATTGAGCAAACCCTCAACCGTCTTCAAGCTAAACTGACTAAGTCCAAAGGCACTGCTCAGGAATATTTTGAACTGGGAAGTCTATTGCTAGATAAAAAACTCTATACTCAAGCCAGTCTGTATCTCCAACAATCCCTCAAGGCCCTGGAGGAAGATGAAACCGACAACGCCACCCTGATCTACAACGCCCTAGGCTTTGTCTACTTTGCCCAAGAGCAATACGACTTAGCGATTCGCAACTATAAGGAAGCGCTGAAAATTGACCCTAACTATATAACGGGCCTAAATAATTTAGCCAATAGCTATGAGAAGAAGCAACTCACCCAACAGGCCTTAGAAACGTACGAAAAGGTATTGGTGATCGATCCCAAAAACTCAACGGCTAAGCGAAGAGTAGACTCCCTCAAA
Source organism: Pseudanabaenales cyanobacterium (assembly GCA_022360135.1). Taxonomy (GTDB): domain Bacteria; phylum Cyanobacteriota; class Cyanobacteriia; order Phormidesmidales; family Phormidesmidaceae; genus JAKSDM01. Next base: position 1,451 of record JAKSDM010001478.1, read on the forward strand.
AAGCGCTTAGTTCCCTCTTCATGAATAGAGTTTAGGCATAGAGGGACTTTTCAAGACTGCCGCCAAAATATAAGGTCTAAAGACGTCTCTGGAACGTGAAGGTATAGCATATGGCTCTAGAGATTCTTGAGCAGCATGGTCAACGGTTTGTTTCGGTTCAACAATGGCCGCTTCTGGAATGGCCGGGTGTGGGAAGTACCCAGGCTTTGCCCACCCTAACCATTAAAGAAGATGATCTGTTCATGATCACAGACACCTTGGGGAACATTTCAGGCTCCTTAAAGCATGATCAGAACACAAATTTGGGGTTATTCTGCCGCGACTCGCGTTTTCTGAGTCGTCTGGAGCTGCAAATTGAGGGATGTTCGCCGATTCTTCTTAGTAGTAATGCCGACAAGGGATTTGCCATCTCGGTATTATGCGCCAACCCTGAACTCCCAGACATTCCGGCTGAGACAGTTGGGATCCAGCGGGATATGGTGCTCAATGGCGGCCTGTTCGAAGATATTGAAATTACCAACTACAATACTCAACCCATTCGCTTTAGTCTCAGTCTCAGTTTCAGCGCCGATTTTGTTGACATATTTGAGATTCGAGGCTATTACAAGCGGCCACAGCGAGGTCTCCTGCTGCGTCAAATACCTGACTCGATTGCAGCGAAGGAGACTCTAGAATCCCCTGAAATGGTTGAGCCATTAGAAAAAATTCTGGAGCTGGCGGAACAGGCGACAGACAAGTTGACCCTGGCTTATCAGGGACTGGATGGCTGCTTCATGGAATCGCGTATCCAGTTTTTCCATCATCCCCCTGATGTCCGTCAAGGTAATACCGCCATCTGGAACCTGTCGCTGCAGCCCCATACTACTCAGAAGCTGGGGTATCGCCTGCAAATGTTGCTCAACGATAAACTGGCGACCACTGTAGAGATGCCTGCAACTCTGGGGCAAGCCATGGCCGCTAATCTACTAGAGGAAGAACAGTGGCGTCAACAAGCAACCCAAATCCGCTCCGATAATGAGACGTTGAATCAGGTGATTACTCGGGCTGAACAGGATATTTACTTGCTGAGACAGCGATTTGACGAGCACAAAATCCTTTCCGCCGGGGTTCCCTGGTTTTCCACTCTGTTTGGGCGGGATTCGCTGATTTCGGCGTCCCAAACATTGATATTGGATCCGGCGATCGCCCAAGCGACCCTTAAACTCTTGGCTTGTTACCAGGGCAAGCAGTATGACGAGTGGCGTGAAGAACAGCCTGGCAAGATTTTGCATGAGCTCCGACAGGGAGAATTAACTCGCTGTGGAGAAGTGCCTCACACTCCCTACTATGGGACTATTGACGCCACGCCGCTATGGTTGATGCTCTATGCTGATTATTACGCCTGGACCAATGATCAGGCGACGTTAGAGCAATTATGGCCTAATGCTCTGGCGGCCATGGATTGGATCGACGCCCAACGTCAGCAAACTGGCTATCTTTGCTACCAGCGGAAATCAAGCGGTGGATTGCACAATCAAGGCTGGAAAGACTCTCGGAACTGTATTGTTAATCGCTACGGGGAAATTGCCTACGGTCCCATCGCCTTGTGTGAAGTGCAGGCCTATGCCTACGCCGCTAAAATACGGTTGAGTCAGATTGCCCGCTTGAAGAAGCGGATAGATTTGGCCGAGCAATGGGAAGAGGACGCCAGGGATCTCAAGCATCGTTTCAACCGTGATTTCTGGGTCGATGACCAGGATTACTGTGCGATCGCCCTTGATGGTGAGGGTAAACCGGTTGACGGTATTAGCTCGAATCCAGGCCACTGCTTGGCCCTCGGCATCCTTGATGGGGATAAAGCCGCCAGTGTGGCGGAAAGACTACTCGCCCCTGATTTGTATAACGGTTGGGGGATTCGCACCCTGAGTAGCGACTCCCCTGCCTATAACCCAATGGGCTATCATATCGGTTCAGTTTGGCCCCATGACAACGCTATGATCGCCTTGGGTCTGCGATCGCTCAATCTGGTGGACTCTTCCCTAGAGATTGCCAAAGGGGTGATTGACATGACTGTACAGCAACCCTATCAACGCCCGCCCGAACTCTTCTGCGGCTATGACCGGATTGAAGGCGGACCTGCTGTAGAATACCCCGTAGCCTGTTCACCTCAAGCTTGGGCGACCGGAAGCATTTTCCAATTGTTGCAAATGATGCTCCATCTCATCCCTGACGCCTCAAAGAATTATCTCCGCATCTTGGATCCAACTCTGCCGGATTTCATTAACCAACTTTCGATTCATAATTTGCGCATAGGATCCACGGTGTTAGATTTAGAATTTGAGCGCTCTAATGGCGCCACCGCTTGCCGAGTGGTGAGAAAACGGGGCAACCTGCGGGTAGTGATTGAAACTTAACGAGATTCGAATCCAGGGGATTCAAACCGCAAGGGGTGCAGGATACTGCACCCCCTAAAATAAAATCGCTAAAACAAAATCACTAATTAGCTCACCTAATCAAAGCTGTATGCTCTAATGGTAAACCATCATCTTCTGCCGCAGATAGCAGAGAATTGTTGAGCGAGCATTCCTCCTCGGTAAATACGGGCATCTCCTGCCAACAGGATTTACAAAGCCAATATGGCCCCGTACTGCGGGC
>JAKSDM010000322.1 GCA_022360135.1 Pseudanabaenales cyanobacterium
AAATTTTAATAATTGCTACAGACTTTAACATAAAAGCTGTCCTCAACTCAATCTGGGTGATCTACTAGTTTGTGGTGAAGAGGGCAGGAGAAGCAGGGGAGCAGGAGAGGCAGGGGAGGTGGGAATTCTCTACTGTGAGGGTTCAAGCAATTGTTGGTCGGGAGTGAGCCATTGTGCAAACTCGGTCGCAAAGCGATCGCGTAGAATCGCTGCTCGAATCCGCTGAGTAAACTGGATCAATTCTGCAATGTTGTGGATAGAGAGTAAGGTGAAAGCCAACAGTTCATGGGCATGCAGCAAGTGGCAGAGGTAGGCGCGAGTGAAATTTTGGCAGGTGTAGCAGGGGCAGGCGGGATCAAGCGGCGTAAAGTCCTGACGGAATCGAGCATTTTTTAAGTTCCAGCGCTCTCCACTGACTAAAGCGCTACCATGACGAGCCAGACGGGTGGGAATCACACAATCGAAAAGATCCACGCCAGCCGCGATTGCCTGAGCCATTTCCCGATAGGTGCCAATCCCCATCAGATAGCGCGGCTTGTTCAGCGGCAATAAGGGGGTTGTGGCCTGGACGATGGTTTCAATCAAGGCTGGCGGCTCTCCTACACTGACTCCCCCAATCGCATAGCCGGGTAAGTCTAGAGTGGAAAGGGCCGCCGCCGCTTCCTGCCGCAAGTCTAGATGTACGCCTCCCTGAACGATTCCGAATAGCGCTTGGTCTGACCGTTGATGGGCGGCCATGCATCGCTTTAACCAGCCATAGGTGCGCTCGGTTGCAGCCGCGATCGCCGCCTTCTCAGCGGGGTAGGGGGGGCATTCATCGAAAGCCATGATGACATCGGCCCCCAGTTGGTTTTGAATCTGGATCGAGCGCTCTGGCGTCAGATGAATCATCCGTCCATCTCTAGGAGAACGGAATGTAACCCCTTCATCTGTAATCGTGCGTATTTCGCTTAAGCTAAACACCTGGAAGCCGCCGGAGTCTGTCAGGATAGGTCCTGGCCAGGCCATAAAGCGGTGTAAGCCTCCAGCCCTAGCCACAATGTCCTCACCAGGTTGAAGATGGAGATGGTAAGTATTGGCCAGCACCATCTCCGCCCCTACCGCTTCAAGTTGATGAGGAGTTACCGTTTTAATATTGGCCAAGGTGCCTACAGGCATAAAGCGGGGCGTATGGACCGGGCCATGAGGGGTAAAGAAGATTCCCGCCCTGGCCTTAGTTTGGCTACAGCGGGCCTGACATGCAAAGGAAAATGCGATCGCCAAAATTGATACCGTTAATCAGTGCTCAGTGATCCCTCATCAGTTATCAGTATTTGGCCACGGGGCGCTGGAACTTGACAAGCCAAACAAACTCCCCCTCAACACGAGGCCAAGAGGGAGGTATCAGAATAACCGATATTAAGGTCTTATAGTAAATGCAAGATTGACCGACAAACAGCCTACAACGCATTAACCGATTGGCGCTGCACCGCTGAGAGCCGCTTAAGCGGAGAAGTTACCGTCATCATCAAGACACACATCCCAACTGGCTGAAAGAGCTTCCGCCACCATTGCTTCCAAAGCGGCTGCATTAAGGCTGCGGGTTGTCTGCTCCTGCAGCGGATTGGAAAGGGGAATTAGCCGCAATTGGCGATTGTCCTGGACCAGATCGAGATAGGTTCCCTGTTCAGACGAGGAACTCAGTTCTAAATAATCGAAACTATAAACGTTGAGATAAAGGGTGTGGTTAACCACCAGCGTAGACTGTTGAGGGTCAGCAAAGACCTCAAGCACATAGCCTTCGCCCTCGCTCACCACTCGACCGTCTTGTTCGTGGATGTAGCGAACACGACCTAAATCGTTGAGCAGCCTATGCATATCGACTTTGTTTACGACAACGCCTGCATCAACAAGACAGGGGGCAGGCAGTTTTGTGTCTCCAACGTGCTGGTAATTCATAGACTTATGAAGGTAGAACCTTGAGGCGAACCGGGGAGTTGGCGAGAGAACTAATTAATTAGGTCTAAATCCACGATAATCGAATTTTTCAGGTTTGAAACTGTCTAATTTATTTTTTCGGTTGGCTCTGATACTTAATTAATTGTCGCAATCGACCCAATGACCTGTATTCAGCCAGAATACGGAAAATCATAAATTTTCATGGCTAAGTTTCTTAGCAACGTTTTCCCATGTCTTACATTCCCGATCAAGATTCTGAATCCCGTTGTCATCACCCTCACCTCTCTGGCTTAAGCCAATTGGGCGCTCAATGGGCCGGCGCCATTGCCTTCTACACCTGCTTACCCGTTGCTAAAACCTGGACCCTTGAGTTCCAGGGGATTGCTAAATTTGCTCCCTTGGTTGGGCTGCTTATCGGCGGACTGTTGGCCATTGCTGATGGGTTGCTAGTGCTTTTGGGGACGCCGATTTTGACTCGCAGCGGCTTAATTGTATTGGGCTGGATTGGACTGACGGGGGGATTGCACCTAGATGGAGCCATAGATACCGCAGATGGGTTAGCTGTTCTAGATCCTCAACGGCGGCTGGAGGTAATGGCCGATAGTCGGACGGGAGCTTTTGGGGTAATGGCCGCTGTCGCTTTGATGGGATTGAAGACAATCGCTTTATCTGATCTCACCACGAGTCGATGGCTGGCGTTGCTAACTGTTGCTGGATGGGGGCGTTGGGGACAGGTGGCGGCGATCGCCCATTACCCTTACCTCAAATCTACGGGTAAAGGCGCCTTCCATAAACCGGCCATTTGTTCTCCCCAAGATTGGCTACTGGGACTAATCATTCTACTGGGGATCAGTTGCCTACAGCTAATTGGCGATCCCAGCCACTGGTTGATGGCGATCGGTAGCGCTTTAGGCGGTATTGCGATCGCAAGTCTAACCGCCGCCTGGTTTAATCAAAAACTGGGGGGCCATACCGGCGATACCTACGGCGCTGTGGTCGAATGGACGGAAGCGCTTTTGCTTTGTGTCATAACCG